>PCTP01000134.1:2567-10117 GCA_002770795.1 Gammaproteobacteria bacterium CG22_combo_CG10-13_8_21_14_all_40_8
ATCGATTATCTGCAGCCTGATTTTTAAAGCCTTTCGCTTCCTTCATGACCTCTAGCATATTCTCCGCATAGGGTTGCCAATCTGTCGCCATATGAAATAGCCCACCTTCTATAAGTTTATGGTGAATGGTCTCAACGAATTCTGTTTTGACAATGCGTCGTTTATTGTGGCGTTTTTTATGCCAAGGATCGGGAAAATAAAGTTGAACCCGCTGCATAGCATTATCTGCAAACATCCAATCTAAGGCTTTAATGGCGTCGTCATTGATCAATCTTAGATTTTTTATCTGGCTTTGTTCAATATCAATTAAACATGAACCAACGCCAGGTGTATGGACTTCAATGCCGACAAAATTTAGATGAGGCTCAGCAAGAGCTTGTTCGATTAAAGAGGTTCCCATGCCAAAACCTATTTCCACAACTAAGGGGGCTTCTCTGCCAAACTCTTTAGGCCAATCGACTAAAGATTGTTGCAATGGGATGCCAAATACCGGCCACAGAGTTTGCATGGCTCTATTTTGCCCTGCAGTCATCCTACCTTGTCTTCGCACAAAGCTGCGAATAGGTTGTTGTTTAGGATTGATAATTTGTGGATCAGGGCTTTGTGGGTCGTTGTTTGTCATGATTCAGAGGTATGGAGTTAAAAATTTTATAAACGGGATCATAGCATTTTGTCATACCTTTGCGCAGTGCCAAATAATAAATTCCATGAATCAACTGACTTTAAAGAAAAATGCAGTTATTCTTAGTGTTAAAATGATTATTTGTATGGATAGGTTTAATGTTTGCTTGGCCTGATTTGCCCAATTACCATGCACTGGCTGTGCTGGTTTTGACGCTTTTCGCTTTGTATTTATTTCGGCGAGAAGATATTCCTTTAGAAACTTCTTCTTTGGCTATTTTGGCTATTTTGGCTATAGGATTCTCAGTTTTTCCATTTATTCAAGATGGCAAAGTGCTTGAACCCCAACAGTTATTCTCTGGATTTGGTCACGAAGCATTGGTAACAGTGAGTGCTTTAATGATTATTGGCCAAGGTTTAGTGCGAACAGGAGCATTAGAACCCATAGGACGTAATTTAGCTAAACTGTGGAAAATTAGACCTTCACTCTCCTTGCTACTGACATTGATTATTGCCGCTGCACTCAGTGCTTTTATGAACAATACCCCTATTGTGGTGTTATTTTTACCTATTTTGATTAATGTGGCTGTTCGAACCGGGAGCCCAACTTCTGGAATGTTGTTACCGATGGGGTTAGCCACCTTGATTGGCGGGATGTCTACTACTATTGGTACATCGACTAACCTTTTGGTGGTTAACGTTGCTCATGATTTAGGGTTGGCTCGATTGGGCATGTTTGACTTTTTTCTGCCTGCTTCCATATCAGGAGGGGTGGCTATTCTTTATTTATGGTTGGTTGCGCCTAAAATTTTACCCGTGAGGCTTGCTGCTATTTCTGATATTAAACCGCGTTTATTCACCGCTTATTTGAATGTGAATGAAGAAAGCTCTGCCAACAATCAAACCATTTCGGAACTGATTAGGCTAACTGAGGGCGCGATGAAAGTAGATGCCTTGCAACGAGGTTCGGATAAGAACCTTATTCCTTTACCAGATACGGTTGTTAAAGCTGGTGATCGTTTGCAAGTGAAGGATACTCCCGAAAATTTGAAAGAGTTTGAATCTTTATTAGGCGCTACTTTATTTTCGGGGCAATATAAATTAGATGAGGACCATCCTCTTCGAGCTGAAAAGCAAAAACTTGCTGAAATGGTGATCATTCAAAGTTCTGGTCTTATCGGCAGAACACTTAGTCAGGCTAATTTTGCTCATCGTTATAAAGTTTCCACCGTTGCCTTGCATCGAGGGGGCAGGGCTATGGATATAGGACGTAGTTCTATTGGTCGCGTGGTTTTACAAGTAGGTGATATTCTTCTTATTCAAGGGACTGAAGAGCAAATTGAACAGATGAAAGAACGCCAAGGGCTGCTCATTTTGGATGGTGTTTCCGATTTAGCTCACACCAGCAAAGCGCCTCTAGCATTAGCTATTATTGGCGTTGTGGTGTTAACAGCGGCGACAGGCATGTTGCCCATTGTTGTCAGTGCAATTTGTGGTGTACTGGCAATGTTGCTAACCCAATGTTTAAATTGGCGAGAAGCTTCCTCAGCATTGAGCACCCAAGTCGTTATGATTGTTGCTGCCTCATTGGCTCTAGGATCTGCATTAATGGAAACTGGGGGCGCACAATATTTGGCGGAGTTTTTTGTTGCCGCCTCTTCAAGTTTGCCGCCTGGTGGTGTGGTGAGTGCATTGATGTTGTTGATGGCTATATTAACCAATATTGTCTCCAATAATGCAGCGGCAGTAATTGGGACTCCAATAGCTATTTCGGTAGCGGATCAGTTGGCTATGCCTGCTATACCCTTTGTTTTAGCCGTTTTATTTGGTGCCAACCTAAGCTATGCCACACCAGTCGCATACAAAACCAATTTGTTAGTAATGAATGCTGGAGGCTATAGTTTTACCGATTTTCTGAAAGTTGGCATCCCTTTGATTGTACTGATGTGGGTTACCTTATCTTTTTTATTAAGTTACCTTTACCTATAAAACTGACCCTCTATGATGAAACAGAACCTTCCTGTAGACGCTGAGACTTTTCATTCAACTATTTTACAATGGTTTGAAATAAATGGACGCAAAAACCTTCCTTGGCAGCTTAACACCAATTCATATACTGTATGGATTTCGGAAGTCATGTTACAGCAAACTCAAGTGGAGACGGTGATCCCCTATTTTTTGCGCTTTATGCAACATTTTCCCGATGTAGAATCACTCGCCCAAGCAGAACTGGACAGCGTGCTGCATTTCTGGAGTGGCCTTGGCTATTATGCAAGAGGGCGTAACATTCATCAGGCTGCCAAAAAGATAGTAAGTGAGTTTCAAGGGAAGCTTCCCAAAGATCTTGAACAACTTCAAACTTTACCCGGTATTGGACGCTCCACGGCTGGGGCTATACTGTCATTAGGACATGGACAGACTGCAAGTATTTTAGATGGTAATGTGAAAAGAGTATTAGCAAGATGTTTCAATATCGAAGGTTATGTTGGGGAATCTAAAATACTGAAAAAGTTTTGGTCTATTGCCGTGCAACTTACGCCGAATGAGAGTTGCCAGCAATATAATCAAGCCATGATGGATATGGGGTCACTCGTTTGTAGAAGAACCAAGCCTCTATGTGATGCTTGTCCAGTGAGTGATTATTGTCAGGCACTTAAGCTGAATACCATTGGCTTATTGCCCACCAAAAAAGCCAAAAAAAATAAACTGGTGAAAGCTCATTCATTTTATTGGATTGAAGATGAGCAACATCGAGTGTTCTTGGTTAAACGACCACCCGTGGGGATTTGGGGCGGTATGTGGTGTTTGCCCACGAAAGATGATTTGCCTTTCACTAAAAATAGAATAATTGAGAACCAGATTAAATCTACTTTCAAACAGGAGTTCACTCACTTTTCCATGCAAGGTACTATCTATAATCTATCGGAGCCAATGCCAGCCTTTATCATGGACGCTGGTGAATATACTTGGTACGATCCAGTCAATCCTCAGCCCTTGGGGTTACCAACACCCATCGCTAATAATATTAAGGTGAATAGACATGAGTAGAACAGTTAATTGTCAAAAACTTAATCAGGAGCTTCCTGGTCTTACTTTTTTGCCATATCCCGGAGATTTGGGAAAAAAGATCTACGAACAGATTTCGCAACAGGCTTGGCAACAATGGCTAAAACATCAAACTATGTTAATTAATGAAAAAAGATTAAGTTTAGCGGATCAAGCTGCAAGAGAATATTTGGCTTCAGAAATGGAAAAATTTCTATTTGGTGGCGATTATGAGAAGCCAGAAGGGTATATTCCACTAAAAAATGACTAGATTGTTCATTTTTTTCAAAATCAACTTGACTTCAAAATCACAAAACGCTTTAATACGCACCTTGCAATGGCCTGGTAGCTCAGTCGGTAGAGCAGCGGATTGAAAATCCGCGTGTCGATGGTTCGATTCCGTCCCAGGCCACCATTAAATCTCTCTGTAAAAAGCCCCCCATTTTTTAGATAATCCTTTAGAGTTTTTTAGCCATTTCTGCTTAGCTTTAAAGATGATTATATTTTTTTTTCAAAAACTCCCATCGATAGCTGTTTTAATGTACACTTTTAGTATTCCTGTTTAATTCGTTAACCCTTTGAATAATTTGTATCTTCGAGTCATTTTTTTGCTAATAATGGCGCTGCCAAATTTTGTTTTAGCGGAAGATTCGGCTGTGCAATCTTTAAGTTTTGCACCAATGAGTTCGCTCAACAGCAAAATGCCTGATAGTATTTCAGGAATTGTGCAGGATAAAACTGGCTATTTGTGGATAGCCACCTTCAATGGATTGTATCGATATGATGGCCGTAATTACAAAAGCTTTAAACACGATCCTAGAGATAATAACAGCCTCTCTGATAATTTAGTTATCAGTATTCACCTTTTACCTAATGGTTCTTTGCTTTTAGCAACGGCCCATGGAGGTATTGTTTCTTTCAATCCAAAAACGGAAACTTTTGATTCTCTTCAGCTAGTAGGGATTGATTTTAATTCCGTTAAGGTACAGTCACTTCTTGTAGATGGTGATAATTATTGGATTGGAACCTTTCAAGGGTTAATGAAATATAACACTCAAACCCAACAAATAACTCGTTATATTCATAATCCTTTAGATGAGTTTGCCTTACCCGGAAGACTCGTGAATTCAGTGATTAGGGATAAATCTGATCAGCTATGGGTTGGCACTGATTCTGGACTGGCTATTTTAAATACAAATACGGATGAATTTACCCAGTTTCCTCTAGAAGATAAGGCTACATTTTCAGAACAAATTACCACCTTGTATCTTGATACAGATGGTTCCGTATGGGTAGGCACAGAACAGCAAGGGTTGTTCCATATTACAGGTGCTGGCAGTCGTATTGAGCAAGTTAAGTTCGAAGTGGGAAAATTATGGGTACGAGAGATCCTGCGGCTAAAATCTGGAGAGTTATGGGTCGCTACTGATAATGGTGTGTATGTTGTTCCCGCTTTTGGAAATCCCCCTATACATTATCAGAATAACTCTGGTGATCCTTTGAGTTTGGGGGATGATGATGTTTGGACCATCTATCAAGATGAGAGTGATTTGGTTATTATCGGCACAACTAAGGGGTTGTATAAGTCAGCGCCTGATTTAGCTAATTTTAGAAGAATGTTGCATGGCCCATTATCGATAAATTCCTTATCAAACAATTACATTACCGGAATTGCCGAAAATAAGGATGGACAAGTCTTATTCTCCACTCTGAGCGGGTTAGATGTTTTTTCCCCTGTGCAAAATCAAATTCGTCGTGTTGCTCTCCCATTAACGCGGACGGAATTTAGTAATCGACTGCAATCTATCCTCGTTGATAACATAGGCAGAGTTTGGCTGGGTGACAGTAACGGCCATATTCTTATTTTAGATAATAATTATCGTTTGTTACAAACACTTCCTATGGCTGCAGAATTATCAGGGGTTAGTAACAAAGTATTATTTATTCATCAGACTTCAAGTGGAGATATATGGATTGGTTCGGAAAGAAAACTTATTCGTATTGCATCTGGCACATTTTCTATAGCTCGATCTTTTGAAATATCTGGTGGACACATTCTGGAGCATGCCGCAAGTATCGATATGGTTGAGGACAGTGAAGGCTTTCTTTGGTTTGCCACAAGAGGGGCGGGCCTTATCAAATACAATCCCAAAACTGATCAAGGACAACGTTTCTACCATCAATCCGATCAACCTTCATCTTTAACTCAGGATACATTGAATAATTTGTATATTGATGCCGAGCAATCTCTTTGGATTGCTTCAACCAATGGACTCAATAGACTTACAAAAGATCAAACTCATACATTTAAACCCACATTTGAAACATGGCTTGAAAATGATGGCTTGTCTGATGCAGACATCCGTGGGATCAGGCAAGATGCATTGGGATGGCTTTGGTTATCTACGGGGAGTGGATTAAGTCGCATAAATCTTCAAACAAAAAAAATAGAAAATTTCTCTGAAGAGGATGGACTACAGAACTCTTCTTTTTCTCCTCGTGTTGTTTTGGCTAGTCACCAAGGTGATTTTTATTTTGGTAGTAATTTAGGCGTTTCTGTGATCTCACCTGAAAACTTTAAGCGTAATTTGTTTTTACCTAAGTTGGCGATCGTGGAAATTAGTATTAGACAAGGACCGTGGCAAATTACTTCTTTAGCTAGAAGTACTTTGGAACATGATCATAATGATGTTCAATTTAAAATAGCTGCTTTTGATTTCCACCAACCCTATTCAAATTATTATAGATACCGATTGGTGGGAAACGATTTAAATTGGAGTGATAATCAAACCAGTAACCTCATTAGTTATACAAATCTAAGTAGTGGGTACTACCGTTTGGAGGTTCAGGGTACGAACAATGATGGTTTTTGGAGCAAAGATACTGCAACCTATAGTTTTTCCATTACACCGCCTTGGTGGGGTAGCCAATTAAGTTATGCTTTGTATTTTTTGATATTTATCAGTTTTGTGTATTGGTTATATTTAAATCACAAACAAAGTTTGAGAAAAGAGCGTGCTATTGCGGAGCATTTAAGAAGAAACGATAAATTAAAAGATGAGTTTTTAGCGGTGATCTCCCATGAGTTGAGGACCCCCTTAACAGGTATCATCGGGATTTCTGAAGCGATGATGGCTGGTAGTTCTGGAGCTCTCAACGATAGGACGCAAAAGGGGTTGGGGTTGATAGTCAATAGTGGTAAACGACTAGCGAGTTTAGTGAACGAAATACTCGATTTCAAGAAATTAACCCATAAAAAACTTAAAATTCAGTTAGATAATGTGGATTTACGCTCAGCAGTTCAGGTTGTTAGCGCGACTTGCCAACCATTGATTGAAAATAAACCGATTAATCTCCGTGTAGAGATTGCAGATGACATTCCTAATGTGTACGCGGATAGTAATCGTTTATTACAAATTCTTTATAACTTGGTGGGTAATGCCATTAAATTCACTGTAGAAGGTACAGTGACCATTCGTGCAACCAACAAAGAAAATCAAGTAGAGGTGATGATCGAGGACACTGGAATAGGTATACCCAAGGAACATTTAGGCACCATATTTTTACCCTTTGAGCAATTAGAATTATCCACCACAAGGGAATATATGGGGAGCGGCTTAGGATTAGCCATTACCAGTTTATTAGTAGAGCTCCATGCTTCTGAACTAAAAGTGGACTCTGCGGTTAATGTAGGCTCACGCTTTTATTTTTGTTTAGATAAAGCAGAGGGTGCTAAAATCATCAATAGGAAGCCCCAGGAGGATTTTCCACTGATTGATAGCATTCAATCAGTCCACTTACCTGTTAATGAGACAGCGGTTTTTAATAACCAGCCTCAAACGGGTCCATTAATTATTGTTGCAGATGATGAAGCGCTTAACCGT
>PCTP01000008.1:0-3132 GCA_002770795.1 Gammaproteobacteria bacterium CG22_combo_CG10-13_8_21_14_all_40_8
TGTGATCTTTATTTTGATGGGACATTTTGTGGGTTTATTGACACCAGAATCCATTTATCATCATTTTATTTCAAGTGCGAATAAACAAATGTTAGCTATGGTCAGCGGTGGTTTTTTTGGGTTACTTTGTTTAATTGGTTTAGTGATGTTGATCAAACGTCGTTTAACTGATGACAGAGTCAAAGCCAGTTCAAAAACTTCCGATGTTGTTGTTTTGTTTATGCTGTTAATTCAATTGGTGCTTGGCCTTATCACCATTTTTGTTTCAATGGATCACTTAGATGGTTCTGTGATGATTCAATTAGCTAACTGGGCGCAGAGTATTGTGACTTTCCAGGGAATGCAAGCAGCGGCTTCGATTGAACATGTGAATATCATTTACAAACTACATATATTTGTTGGCTTAAGTATGGTGTTGATGTTCCCTTTTACTCGATTAGTCCATATTATCAGCGCCCCTGTGTGGTATTTAGGCCGTCGCTATCAGATTGTTAGACAAAGATAAAAAATCAAAACCTACTCCGCCCTCTCCTCAGGTGGAATGACTTTGCTGCCCTCACTCGTCAAGGGGGGCTAGGAGACTGGTTTATTTGGTTTACAACTCACCACCAGTTAAAAAATTTTAACCTAAGTGATCAATCATTAAAGAGAAATTACCATGAGTTCATGCGGATCAGCACCAACAGCACCAATACCTTCTGCACCCTTACCTGAGATAAAAGTTAATGGTGTTGCTATTAGCGAATCTGATTTGGCTAATGAATTGCAATATCATCAACATGCTAATTTTGACGTAGTTGTTCAACAATCTGCTCAGGCTTTAGTTATTCGGCAACTATTATTAGACGAAGCAGCAAAAAAAAGCCTGGATATTTCTAAAGATAATCAGGAGGAAGCATTACAAAAATTGTTAGCCGACAGTGTTACTTATGATGATCCAACCAAGGAAACTTGTTTTCGTTATTTTGAAAACAATCCTGACAAATTTAAAACGGCTCCACTCATGGAAGTTGATCATATTTTGTTGGCTGCAGCCAAAGATGATTTTCCAAGTCGAGAAGTGGCAAAAAAACAGGCGATGGAAATCATCGCGCAGTTAAAAAATGATCCCCTGTTATTTCCCGTATTAGCCAAACAATTTTCAGCTTGCCCATCAAAAGAAACTGGTGGTTCTTTGGGACAAATTAGTAAAGGCCAAACGGTGCCTGAGTTTGAACGTCAGTTAGCGTTAATGCCGCAGGGTTTAGCCGATAAACCCATTGAATCTCGTTATGGATTACATGTGGTAAATGTCCATCGTAAAATAGAAGGTAAGCCTTTGAAATATTCAATGGTAGAAGATAAAATCAAAGGCTATCTTGTTCACCGAGCATCCCATTTAGCTATTCAAGCGTTTATTCAAAATTTAATTGAGCAAGCTGAAATCGAGGGGGTGAAAATGTTGTTTGCGGAAGATAATATTCATATTTAACAGCTGAGACAACCCCTAGAAATTAGCAAGAAATTGCTCCGATTTTTTTAGGTGAGTTCAGCAGTGGGGATAACTCAGCTTTTATGCCAGTGACACTTTGAGCTATTTTATGCCTAATTTTAAAAGAGTGGGCATTCTAATTGCGCAGATTCAACTAACAAGTGCGACATTCTTTAAGCAGTTCCTATATAATCAATGAGTTTTTTAAAAACTTTGCAACTCGTAATATTCTCCTCTCAGCGGTATCCAATCACATTCCAATGCCAACTCAGGGTACTCGCCAAAATTTCCTGCTCAAACTCAGCCAAACTCCCGCTAAAACAACCAGGCAAATCATCCTCTGAACAAAACCTTGCTAAAATTTTCCAGTCGTCTAATAAATCGATACTGCCAATAGCCCCATTAGGGATAAAGTAGGCAATTAATTTTGAGGGTTTTAATAATATCGGCCATTGATCAAGCGCTTCTGATACAACCACTACTCGATTTAAATCCCATCCTAGATTCTTCCATCGATAAATTTGATGTATGGCGGAAAAAATGGCGTAACCATGACAAATCATTAAGTGGTGTTGAGCATGGAATTGTTCCGTCGTCATTTTTTCCAATTGATTTGGATTTTGTTGGTAAGTTAATGTAAATTCTTTATCATGGATTTTTTGGATTGTAGCGGAAGGAAGAACACAAAGCAGCTGTTGCTGTTTGTTTTGCCAAAGTAGGTAAACTGCTTGATCATCAATGGACAGACGATCCTTAGGATTAAAGGAAAAATCAGTCTCAGGGGCAATTAACCATTGTTGCCAACCTTGATGCAACGGTTCCACTGAAATGCATTTAAAATGTAAATTTTTAACCTGCAACTGTTCAGGCATTGTGACTAAACCAATCTTCGAGTATTAAACAAGCCGCCAGACTGTCTACTGAGCGACTTTTCAGGCCACGGAAACCCACCTTTTCAAAAAGTTCTGATCGAGCCCCAACCGTTGTCAAACGTTCATCTTGCATAAAAACATCTAGTCCAAAACGTCCATGCAGTTGCCTGGAAAATTTTTGGGCTAATTGAGTCACTTCCTGTTCTGTTCCATCCATATTTAAGGGCAAGCCGACCAATAAGGCATCGGGTTTCCATTCCTTCAATTGTTTTTCAATCGCTAACCAATCGGGCTTACCATCTTTAACTTTAATTTGAGGAAGAGGTTCTGCGGTAGCCGTAATTTTTTGTCCGGTGGCCATGCCAATTTTTTGTGTGCCATAATCAAAAGCTACTAAACGCTGAATTTTTTTCTGTGTAGTTCCATTCATTTAAGCATGACCCACTTGAGATGATATTTTATCCAAATCGACACCAATAGACTTGGCCGCAATACGCCATTTTTGTGGTGTTGGTGTGTTGAAAATAAGTTGTTGTGTTGCTGGAGCGGTTAACCAAGCATTACTGGCGAGTTCTTGTTCTAATTGCCCAGGTCCCCAACCCGCATAGCCCATCATTAGCAAAGAATTTTTGGGTGCATCTCCTCGGCTTAAAGCTTCTAATATATCTAAGGAGCTGGTAAGAGCGGCCTCTTCACTTAACTTAAAACTGGACTTCCATTTCCCCAATGGGGGATGCAACACTAAACCCATTTGTGATTGTACAGGACCTCCCAGAAAAACCGTTGCTT
>PCTP01000008.1:3145-7044 GCA_002770795.1 Gammaproteobacteria bacterium CG22_combo_CG10-13_8_21_14_all_40_8
ATGTGGCGTAAATTTAAGTTCTTGTAAAATTTTGGATAACTTTAGTTGAATAGGTTGGTTGATCACTAATCCCATTGCCCCCTGTTCATTATGATCACAAATAAGGATCACGGTTTCATTAAAAAATGCATCATGCATATGCGGCATGGCAATCAGTAATTGGTTGGTCAGATCAAAGTTTAGATTTGTCATTAAATTTATTTACTGGGTTGACAGTCGATTGCCTGGAAGAAATTGCCAAACACGTATTATTTCCAACACATCAGTATTTTTTCTAATTTCAGGGGGTAAGGGTGCAAAGGGTGAAGCAAGATGAACAATCCGCAAAGCAGCATCATCTAATATTTTAAAACCTGATGAGGTCAGAATTTGTACTTTCTCTAAAGAGCCGTCTCCTTGGATGGCAATTTTCATCTTGAGCGTACCATAAATTTTTTGGATTCTTGCTTGCGCCGGATAATTGATATTCCCCACTCTCTCAATTTTTCGTTGCCAAGTACTTAAATACATTGCATCCGACGCTTGATGAATAGCTGCTGAAACCTGCCTGCGCCTTTTTCTATTTGACTCTGCAAGACTGGCTTCTCTCAATTCGGCTTGAAGACTCGCAATGGCTTGAGATCTTAACGACAGGGAATCAGTTTGCAATTGATTCTCATGTAGCTCTTGTTTGGGTGTTTGCTTTTGTTGCAAAAAATATTTATCCGATACTGTAGATGACAAAAGTTCTTTTTTCTCATTGAGAATAGAAGGCGCTGATTGTTGTAAGGGAACAACCTCTTGAATTTCTTGCGTTGGAAATGGGCTATTTGCTGGGGATGACTGTTCATTCTTGACCAGTTTTTCACCCGCACCTAATTGATCTGCTTGCCCGATAAAGTCGGCTTTTTCTGGTGCGATTAATGACTGATTTGTCGCTAACATCACCGACAAGACTTTATGCTCCACTTGTGCAACTTCCGGCTTTACAAATCCCACGCCCAAGATCACCATCATATGAATACAAATGGCCAAAAATAGGGTGAATGAAAGGCGATCGTTAACAGATATTTGAGGGGGTGAAACAACCTCAGCCATGATACTCCTAACTTATAATTTGTTTAATGTTTCGTGGGCTCATTTTAAAAAGAGCGAAAATTCAGTCTCTTTTGATTATCGTTAAATGTTAGTAAAGGCAACATCTCTTTATCTAGGTATATCTTGCCATCATCTGTTACTAATAACAAATGTTTAACGCCCATTTTAGGCGCAATGGAAAAGGCTTGTTCGACACCAGCTATTAGCATAGTCGTTGCCGCGGCATCCATCCAAGCACCCTTATCACCAATCACCGTTGCAGAGGCAATACCATGCGCCGGGTAGCCAGTTTTGGGATTAAGTATATGATGATAGTGAACACCGTCTATGGTGTAGCCTCTCTCATAATCGCCCGAAGTAAAGACACTCACATCGCCAGATAAACTGAGAATGGCTAAGGGACTTTCTTTATGCGGATCACGGATACCTATCTTCCAAGGTCTATCGCCTGCAACACCAATAGCACGCAAATCTCCTCCAGCATTCATCAAGGCGTTATTTATTCCTTGTTTTTTTAATTGTTCAATCAGTAAATCAATACCAAAGCCCTTCCCAAACCCCCCAAAATCCAGTGCCACTATGGGATTAGGACTTGAGACCAAATTTCCTTCAAAGTGCATTTGCAAGGTAGAAGCAGGTTTTGCCATTAAAGCTTGCAACGCTTTAGGATCGGGTAGTTGATCGACGTTGAAGGGGTCATCTCTCTGAAAACCCCATAATTTAAGGAGTTTTCCAATACCAGCATCGAAATAGCCATCACTTGCCACCTCTAATTGCTGTGATAATTTCAACAAACCAAGCATTTGCGCATCAACAGTTACCGCTTTTCCCTGCTCAAAGGCCTCATTTAATCTAGTGAGCTCACTGGGGTGCCATGCATGCCAATCTTTATGCATCTGGTGCAATTCGGTTTGTAATTGTTGTTGTAAAACAGCTTTATCCACGGTTCTATCGACAAAAACCGTAATATCCACCCAAGTACCGAAGGCGAGTATGCGCATAGTATGCCTTTCCAGGACTTGGCTGCATCCGCTTAAAAGCCAAACGGCTAGAATGAAAATACCTAGGAATTTTGCCTTCTTCATTTAGCTAACCTTGCAATAATTTCATCAAAAAGCATAGAAACAACATCAAAACCACTACCTTTGCTGATCTCCCTGATACAAGTTGGGCTAGTAACGTTAATTTCAGTTAAATAGTCACCAATCACATCCAACCCAACAAACATAAGTCCCATGGTTTTTAGGCTGGGTCCTACCTGATGGGCTATCCATAAATCTCTATCTGACAAAGGTTGTACCCGACCAAAGCCTCCCGCCGCCAGATTCCCTCTAGTTTCTCCTTTGGCAGGAATTCTGGCTAAAGAAAAAGGAACAGGTTGTCCATTGATCATCAGAATACGTTTATCACCATCCACTATTTCAGGAATAAAACGCTGCGCCATTATCGGCATGGTTTGAAACTGGGTGAGTGTTTCGATAATTACACTAATATTGGGATCAGCTTCTTTGACTCTAAAAATAGAGCTTCCGCCCATACCATCTAATGGTTTCAGAATAATATCTTTATGTGTTTGCAAAAAGGCTCGAATTTCCTTTTGATCACTACCGACGAAACAGGGTGATGTACATTGTGGAAATTGGAGAGTAAATAGTTTTTCATTCGCATTGCGTATAGATGCAGGGTTATTAAGTACTAACACACCTTCATTTGCAGCCAACTCAAGCAGATAGGTTGCATAAATATAATGCATATCAAATGGCGGATCCTTGCGCATCATCACCACGTCAAAGTCTTTCAATGGTTTTTCCTGCCATTCTGCGGATTGATACCAATCATCCTGAGATAAATCGACGCTAAAATTAAATCCTCTCGCATAAACCTGCCCCTCTTTCACATAGAGTTTGTTAATCTCCACAGAAAATAATGTCCACCCGAGGGCTTGAGCTTTTTCTGCCATGGCAAGTGTACTGTCTTTAGCAGAATTCAATCCTTGGATAGGATCCATAATAAATGCAATAGAAGTAGGCATGATGTAACCTCAAATTCAGTGAAAAATTATCACAAAAATACAATTTTGAACCATAATATGTTTCAATGAAAGAAAATACTTTAACTGTGTCACATAAAAATATTAAATATAAGACTAAAATTCCCCCCCTCAATATTTTTGTATGACTGGGGGTATGGTATCTTGAACAACATATTCTGCAGTAAATAATGAAAAAATTGCTATTTTTGGGCAGAGTTGAAAAAATTTAGTCATTTTGAGTATATTACCTGAGCTTATTCCGCTAAGTTACGCTACTATAAGTGAAATAAGTCATAAAAAGTGTATTGGATTGATGCAAAATCTGTGGTACAACTTAGCTCTAGTTAAAAAGATTTAACAAAAGTGACCATAGAATAAAGCGCTAACACCTCTTTAAGTCAGGTACATTAATCCATGAACTATCATTTAGGGAACCTATATGGAGAAAATGTTTGAAGGCCTCAAGGCCATGATTGTTGATGACAGCAAGACAATTAGAAGAACCGCTGAAACGCTTCTAAAAAAAGTAGGATGCGAAGTGGTCACCGCCCTTGATGGTTTTGATGCTTTGGGCAAGATTGCTGATCAACGTCCTGATATTATTTTTGTCGATATTATGATGCCGCGCCTTGACGGTTATCAAACATGCGCTTTAATAAAAAGAAACAAATGCTTTAAAAACACCCCTGTCATTATGTTATCCAGCAAAGATGGACTCTTTGATAGGGCAAAAGGTAGAATTGTGGGCTCAGATCAATATCTAACCAAACCTTTCAGCCGTGATGAATTA
>PCTP01000008.1:7050-10084 GCA_002770795.1 Gammaproteobacteria bacterium CG22_combo_CG10-13_8_21_14_all_40_8
GCCATTGGTGGACACATGGACATGATTCAATCTCAAAGAGCGAATAACCAGAGCTAGAACTAGAAAATGCTAGAACTAGAAAATGATTGATTCAATCATTTTCACCAAAAAACAGGTATCAAGAGCTATGACTAAAATATTAATTATTGATGACTCACCCACGGAAACACAGTTGCTAAGTGGGATGATGGAAAAAAATGGTTTTGAAGTATTAACCTCCGAAAATGGTGCCGATGGCATCGAAGCAGCCCAATCTCAGCTACCGGATTTAATTTTAATGGATGTTGTAATGCCTGGTATGAATGGCTTCCAAGCAACCAGAAAGCTAACTAAAACGAAAGAAACCGCTCACATCCCAGTGATCATTATCACCACCAAAGATCAAGAAACAGATAGAATTTGGGGAATGAGACAGGGCGCAAAAAGTTTCCTAACTAAACCCGTTAATGAATCTAAACTGATTTCTACCATTAATTCTTTACTCGAAGGATAAAAGGGTGTTTCAAGAATTATGAGCAATGTACAAGAAATTTCAGGCTATGAACTACTGCAACAACTAGACCAGAAATGTCGAGATCTGGCCTTTCCTCTTCCTAATTTAGAAGAAAAAGCAGAGTTATGGTCTGGTATGGGTTTCTTGTTAAATGGAAAAAGCTACCTGGTACCACTCACAGAGGTGGCCGAGATATTACATATGCCCGTCTCCACCAGAGTACCTGGCGCAAAAAGTTGGGTGAAAGGGGTAGCAAATGTTCGGGGAACTCTGCTTCCCATAATGGATTTGACCGACTATTTATTTAAAAAAGCCAATAAGAACCGCAAACAACGATTACTAGTTATCCAAAAAAATGAACTAATTAGTAGCGTAACGGTAGATGATATTCTCGGACTACAGCATTTTGAAGATTTTGAAAGACTCGAAGAAATTTCAGAGTTAGAAGAAGCAGTAAGACCTTTTGTCAAAGGCGCATTTAGCCGTAACAACCAGATCTGGACCATATTTAGCTTACATACACTCGCTGAAGACCCTTCCTTTTTACAGGTGGCAATTTAGAATTGTATAAGCCAAATTTTGATCCCTTTTTAACTTTAACTAAGTCAGGAAGCTAGGTAATGAGTGTAGCAACATCCAAGCCCATGGGCGAATCCGAAATTAAAACGGGTTCAATAACCAGAAATATATTAATACTAGCCTTTGTACTGATGGCAGGTAACTTTGGTTACGGTATTTATCAGAGCAACTTCGATAAAGAAAGAGTCAAGCTTTCGGGAGATCTGAAAGTGATATCCCAACAGATAGCCTCTTCTGCATCCGAAGCATCCAACGGTAATGAAGATGCGTTTAGAAGACTGTCTGATAGTCGGAACTTATTCGAAAAGCACTTTAGTTCGCTAAAAAATGGCGATCAAAGAACTAATTTGGAGCGTGCCCCTAAAGAAATTCAAGATCAAGAATTGGATAATACGGAACAGATCTGGAATAAAATTGTAAAATCCGCCGATGATATTTTAAGTTCGAAAGTGACGGTACTCCAATTGCGTAAAGTAGCTGCCGATCTTTCTAACACAATTCCTCAATTGCAGCGTCAATATGGTGATGTGGTCGATATTCTGATTGAGAAAAAAGCCTCTAGAGAGCTGATTCATTTAGCCTCCAGACAATCATTATTTGCAGAGAGAATTGTAAGAAGCTTACAAAAAGTTCTCGTAGGTGGCGAGAACACCAAAGAAGTTGCTGAAAGTTTTGGTCGAGACGTGGACGTTTTCGGTCAGGTACTCAATGGTATGTTGGATGGTGACTTGATGATGAGTATCACTGCAGTAAAGGATCAAGAAGCTCGTGACATTCTTCAAGAAATTGCTGTTAGTTATGTAGAATTAAAGAAACAGGTGGATGAAATCATCGCCAACACAGACACATTACTGAAAGTTCATGCAGCTAACCAATACATTTTTTCTAATGCAACCAAATTACTCGACAGCTCAACAACATTAGAGAATGCATTTATCAAATTCCCTGATAACAGAAAACTAGGTAACCTATTAATTTCTGGCGGATTACTGGCCGTTGTTGCGCTATTACTCTTTATCATCGTTATTCAACAAAGAACCGTGGATAGAAAACGTACTGCTGCAGCTGAAAGCGCCAGACAACGTGAAAGTAGCCAGAACAAGCGAAACCAAGAAGCTATTATTCGGTTATTGGATGAAATGGAAGGCTTGGCAGACGGTGATCTGACAGTTGATATTACGGTAACAGAAGACTTCACAGGCGCAATTGCTGACGCGATTAACTTTACCGTTGACCAACTAAGAACATTGGTTGCTACCATCAAGGTCGCGGTTGTTGGTGTGGGATCAGCCGCCGATGAAACACGAAATACTGCATCGGAACTAGCCCAAGCCTCTAAAAATCAGGCACAAGAGATTACTGGAGCATCTGCTGCGATTAACGAAATGGCCGTCTCTATTGAACAGGTATCTGGAAACGCTGCGGAATCCGCATTAGTGGCAGACAAATCGGTGGAAATTGCCCACAAAGGTTCTAGTGTGGTAAAGGCAACCATCAAAGGCATGGATACGATTCGTGAACAGATTCAAGAAACCTCAAAACGTATTAAACGTCTGGGTGAAAGCTCACAAGAAATTGGTGACATCGTTGCATTGATTAACGATATTTCTGACCAAACAAACATTCTGGCATTGAACGCGGCAATTCAGGCATCGATGGCTGGTGACGCGGGTCGTGGTTTCGCGGTGGTTGCGGACGAAGTACAGAGACTTGCGGAACGTTCTGGTAATGCAACTAAGCAGATTGCTGCTCTAGTAAAAACCATTCAAAGTGACACCAATGAGGCCGTTATCTCCATGGAGAGCAGTACAGCTGAAGTGGTTCGTGGAGCACAACTTGCACAAGAATCTGGTGTTGCGCTTGATGAGATTGAAAACGTATCCAACGACTTGGCTGACTTGATTCAGAATATTTCGAATGCTGCAAGACAACAAGCAGCATCTGCTGGTCACGTTTCCAACA
>PCTP01000125.1:0-754 GCA_002770795.1 Gammaproteobacteria bacterium CG22_combo_CG10-13_8_21_14_all_40_8
ATGCGGTTTTTGGAAACTTTAACCACATCTCCCGGTTGTGCTTGCTCACATAAAGCCACCAAACCATCTAACCACTTCAGCGATCGGTGAATATCATCATCTGTAAAGCCTTCTTTATCCAACATGGACTCAATGTCGGCTCGCGGCAAGGTTAAAAAGTTTTCACTCTCCTCCGATTGTTCAAAAATATACATCAATACTTCCATCACGCTGTCTTTGATTACACTTTTTGTCATTAATTTTTCCAATTGAAGAGATTATATACCCGTGGTTTCCTAGAGTTTCGAAAAACCCCCAGCTCTTGATACCACTTTGCCTGCTAATTCTAACATAATAACGGTTTCAGTTACCTTATCTACCGATAAATCTAATCGTTCGATAATAAGATCTATTGGTGTGACCTCATCATCTATTGCACTTAAGACCTTTTTCTCAAGTGCCGAAATATCTTCATTTAAGTGCTTTGGTCGAGGAACCATTTTAATGGGGGATTGTTGCTTATTATACAAGGCTAGGGCATTTAACTCTTGTAAAATATCTTGAACACTCTGCACCAGTTTTGCACCGTTTTGAATCAGTTGATGACAACCTTTCGCCAAGGGATTATGAATGGATCCGGGTAAAGCAAAAACTTCTCGGCCCTGCTCCGCAGCTAAATTAGCTGTAATCAATGAGCCACTTTGCACAGCGGCTTCGATAACTAGAGTACCTAGACTTAGACCCGATATAATTCTGTTTCTCTTGGGAAAATGGT
>PCTP01000125.1:762-8979 GCA_002770795.1 Gammaproteobacteria bacterium CG22_combo_CG10-13_8_21_14_all_40_8
CTAGAAGGATATACTCTATCAAGACCCGTCCCCATAACAGCAATAGTGAATTGATTTTGTTGCAAAGCACCTCGATGAGCCGCACTATCAATTCCTAAAGCCATGCCACTTGTGATCACAAGCCCTATATTTGCCAGTTCTGCAGCAAAGCTGCAGGAATTTTTAGCGCCCTGATAACTCGGGTTTCTCGAGCCTACAATGGCAATCTGCGGCATAGATAATAGCAGAGGATTTCCTTGTAAATAAAGCACTAATGGTGCATTAATTGTTTGTTTGAGTAACACAGGATACAAGGGATCTTGTTGGCTAATAATATATCGATTAGTCGCTTGTTGACACCAGTCGATATCTTTTTGAATATTATCGGTCTGGGAGGATTTTAGGTAAGCAATACTTTTTTCTGAAAGATTCCATTGTGTTAGCTGTGATCTAGAGGCTAAAACAATTTCTTCCGGCCCAGCAACATGCTCCAGTAATTGCTCAATCTCAGATGTTTTCAACCCTGGACAGTGGTGGAGTTGCAACCAATATGGAATGGTTTTGTGCATGATTTCCTCCTTGAAATCAGAGCCCAAATTAAGATGGATTCAATTTGGGCTATTTTATGTCATGAAAATTGTTTAATAAGGATTTTTCACTCTATCTAAAATGTATAAAGGGCGAGTGGCATTCACTACTAGAGCCAAACTCACTTTTTCAAAGGTTCTAAAAACCATCACATCACCCGCCTCTTCATCTGGCAGAGTCACAAGATCTTTTTTATTTCCGCCTTTAAACGTGTCACCGACCTCTCTTAAAATACTGTAATTATCACCATTCCTGCGTCTTTCTCTAGACACAGCATCTTTCACGATCGCCCCCTTGTGCCAAACTGTGAGCACATGGCCGACTTCAACACCTTCTCTTGTTCCTCTATTTATGACCACAACATTATATTGTCCAATTTGAGTTACGCCTTCGTAAACTGATAATATTTGTCCTTCGATATCAGAACCAGAACGGTGAGGGAAGAAATAAGGAAGCAAATAATCCTGTTTGACAGGCATCAAACGATCACCGGCTCGACTCTCTTCCACTGACTTGGTAATATCAAAGGTGCTAGGATCACCTAATCTGACCAGATCAGCTTCACCTAAATGAACGGCTTCAAAACCCAAAAACTCGCTCGTTACAGGATCGATAAATTCTTTACCTTTTCTAAATAAGGCATACCCCGTTTGGACATTAGCTTGATCAACGTCTCTAGCATAGAATCTAGTCCCCTGGGAAGCCACGAGATGTTCACCATCGGTTGCGACTAAGTATGGCGCGGTATCAAGCTCTTTTTCACTCACGACCCTAGCACCTACCAAGAAGGGCTTGATAACCGCCAATGGTAATGAATAGATAGCCTCACCACGAGACACCTCTCTCACCTTTGGAGATAGCTTAATCACACCATTGTTCAGAACAATCTGTGGTTTTCCATCAATGTATACCAAGCTCAACACATCACCAGGATAGATAAGGTGAGGATTGCTGATTTGTGGATTGGCTTGCCATATTTCAGGCCACAACCAAGGTTTTGATAAAAACATCGCTGAGATATCCCACAGGGTATCGGATTTTTTGACGACGTAAACATCTGGATGATTGGGTTTTAATTCTACTTCAGCACGAGCGTTAAAGGTCATTGTGCTAAAAATCACTAGAGCCCAAAGTATTCGAGAGAGCCATATTTTCATTGATTTAATCCCTAGTTACTTACCTTGAAACTGAATTTATCATAGTTGCTATGAACAATGTCATAAACAATGTCATAAACAATGTCATAAACAATGTTTTGAACAATTTACGCCACTTTTACACCACATTAGCAAAATTATAGTATGATCGGATAGAATATGCAGAATATATCAGAATATTTTATCTTAACCTATTGTTGCGAAATGTTCGCTAAACAGTTGCCGAACAACATCTTAGCAGTAAAATAGCAACAAATACTATAACAGACGTCACACTCTTATGGCTTTATTAAGAATTTTAGAATTTCCTGACCCTAGATTAAGAACCATCGCTATGCCAGTCAAGCAAATTGATGAAAAAATTGTCAAAATCGCTGAAGATATGCTGGAAACGATGTACCATGCACCGGGCATCGGGCTGGCCGCAACTCAGGTCAATATTCATCAGCGCATTGTGGTGATTGATGTTTCTCATGACAACAATGAACCATTAATCTTGATTAACCCCAAAATTATTCAATTAGCGGGTGTCGAAACCATGGAAGAAGGTTGTTTGTCGTTTCCCGAAACATACGTTTCTGTGGAAAGAGCTGAGGCCGTCACCATTGAAGCTTTGGATATAGAGGGCAACTTATTTCAATTAGCAGCGGATGGTTTACTGGCTGTGTGTATACAACATGAAATAGATCATTTAGAAGGTAAAATGTTGATCGATTATGTCAGTCCTTTAAAAAGAAACCGTATTCGTCAGACATTGACCAAACGTCAACGCTTATTAGAAAAAGAAAATGATGCTAACGGCACCAGTTAAACCTTAAGATGATAACGCCTATCCACCTTCTTGCTGAGAAACGACCAATTTGACATCCACATCAGATACTTACATTGATTTTCCTAGCATTATTTTCGCTGGAACCCCCGAATTTGCGGCTATTCATTTAAAAGCTTTGATCGATTCTGGCTGCCCCATTCAAGGGGTTTATACTCAACCAGACCGTCGAGCAGGGCGAGGTAAGAAACTGAGTCCCTCTCCTGTTAAATTGTTGGCACTGGAACATAATATTCCCGTTTACCAACCTGAATCTTTTAAAGACAACGATGCCCAACAGCAATTACAGCAACTCCATCCAGATTTAATGATTGTGGTGGCCTACGGTTTGATTTTACCAGAAGCCGTTCTCAACACGCCAAAACTGGGTTGTGTCAATATGCATGGTTCACTTTTACCAAGATGGCGTGGTGCCGCGCCCATCCAAAGGGCAATAGAGGCAGGCGATACCACAACTGGCGTCTGTTTAATGCAACTAGAATCTGGTTTAGACACTGGCCCTGTACTTGCCAGTGCCACATTACCGATTCTGGACACAGATAATGCCTCTGATCTCCATGATCGGATGGCTCAGATTAGCGCTCAATTGTTATTGGATAATTTAACCCAATTACTCCAGCGTGAGTTAACACCCGTACCACAAGATCACGCCAAAGCGACCTACGCCCATAAATTACTCAAAGATCAAGCACGAGTTAACTGGCAGAAACCAGCAACAGAACTCGCTTTGCTCATTAGAGCATTCAATCCTTGGCCTGTTTGTTTTTTTCCTCTAGATTCCAACAATATTCGCATTTGGAAAGCTAAAGCATTATCAGAACCTTCCTCCAGCTCAACGCCTGGTACTATTTTGAAAATCGATCAGGAAGGTATGGATGTGAAAACCGCGCAAGGACTTTTAAGAATTGAAACACTACAACTTCCAGGAAAAAACCCCATGCCTATTGCTGATATTCTTCGAGGAAATCCTCATAAATTTCAATTAGATCAAATTTTAGAATGAGTAAAAATCTTCGCGCAACTGCAGCCATCATCATTGCAAAGGTAGCCTATTCACATCAATCGTTGACACAAACCTTTGAACAGTACGCCAAGGCCTTGTCAGGTGAGAATGCGAGTTTGGTCAAAGCCTTATGTTTTGGCACATTGAGATTCTTCCCAAGATTTGAAGCACTGATGGACAATGCCATGAGCCGTCCCATAAAAAAAACCGAAGGGGAATTAAGAGCCCTGATTGCAGTGGGTATTTACCAATTATTGGATAGCAGAATTCCCGCTCATGCCGCGATTTCTGAAACAGTTGACGCAAGCCTAATACTCAAAAAAAAATGGGCTAAGGGATTGGTTAATGCACTGCTTCGACGAGTTCAAAGAGAACCTGAATGGTGTATAACTCAATTCAATAAAACGGAGACTGCCCAATATTGCTTTCCCGAATGGTTAATAAAAACCATCAAAAAAGACTGGCCAGAAACATGGCGCTCTGTTTTAGAAGAAAGCAACCTCCAGGCTCCGATGGTTTTACGCGTCAATTGCAACCAGTCTAACCCAGAGAAATATAAAGAACTTCTTCAAGAACTAGATATCGAATCCACAACACATGCCTTAGCGAAAGATGCTCTGGTGATGGCTCATCCAGTCAATGTGGAAAAATTACCCGGATTTTTCGAGGGTCTAGTCTCGATACAAGATGCTGCACCTCAATTAAGTGCTGATTTCCTCGATCTTAAACCCAATCATCGTGTATTAGACGCTTGTGCAGCGCCGGGTGGAAAAACTGGTCACATACTAGAACGTCAACCGAGTATTCATTGCGTTGCTTTGGATGTCGATGAAATTCGCCTTAGAAAGGTGGAAAATAATCTCAGGCGACTTGGCCTGAAAGCACAATGTATCGCCGCAGATGCGGCTCAATTGGATACCTGGTGGGATGGCGTGTTATTTGATCGCATCTTATTAGATGCTCCATGTTCTGGAACTGGAGTGATTCGACGTCATCCAGATATCAAACTACTAAGGAAAGCTGCCGATATTCAACAAACTCAGTTAATCCAAAAAGCATTATTAGAACAACTTTGGAAAACACTAAAGCCTGGTGGCCGCTTGGTTTATTCCACTTGCTCTATTATCCATCAAGAAAATGAGCATCAAATTGTTACTTTTATGAAGAAAAACCCAGACGCAGAAATTATCCAGCCAAAGAGTAACCTCATATTGTCATTGCAAAATGAACCACCAAAGGATAATCTCAACGCACAATTGGGTTGGCAAATTGCTCCAGGATGGAATCAAATGGATGGGTTCTTCTATGCGATATTATGTAAGCGTTCAGATGAGATGCCCTCGTTTAAAGTGCAGCAACATTCCCCAACGGGAGAAAACTAAGTATGAAAATCATCATATTAGGCGCTGGCCAAGTCGGTGGAACATTGGCACAAAATCTGACCTCAGAAGCTAATGATATTACTGTGGTCGATGAAAATCAGGCTCAACTCACGGAACTGGCTGAACATCTTGATATTCAAACTATTTGTGGAAACGGCGCTCACCCTTCAGTGCTTCAAAAAGCAGGGATTGAAGATGCAGAGTTATTAATTGCCGTCACCAATAGTGATGAAATTAATATTATTGCTTGTCATATTTCTCACCATTTATTTCATGTGTCAAAAAAAATTGCTCGCGTGCGTTCTCACCAATATCTCAATTTTTCCAAACAGCTTTTTAACAAACAGGTTTTCCCTGTGGACGTCATTATCAGTCCAGAGCAGGTTGTCACAGATTATATTATTCGCCTAATTGAACATCCAGGTGCATTACAGGTGCTGGATTTTGCAGGCGGTTTGGTGCAACTCGTCGCCATTAGAGCCTATTATGGAGGACCTATGGTGGGTAACGCCATCTCCTCACTCAAACAGCACATGCCAACCATTGAAAGTCGTGTCGCCGCCATCTATCGCCGTGGTCGCCCTATCATGCCCTCAGGAGAAACTGTGATTGAAGCAGATGATGAAGTTTTCTTCATCGCCGCCCCACAACACATACGAATGGTTATGGGAGAACTACAACGGTTGGATAAACCCTATAAAAACATTGTTATTGCAGGGGGGGGGCATATTGGCGAAGGACTCGCTCGACAGCTCGAAGGCGAACATAACGTCAAGCTCATTGAACGTGGAGAACAAAGAGCCGATCAACTTTCAAGACGATTAAGCAAAACTTTGGTATTACAGGGAGACTCTTCCGATCAAGAAATGCTGAAAGATGAGAACATCGATCAATTAGGTCTCTTTATTGCCGTTACCAACAATGATGCAGCCAACATTATGTCAGCATTGTTAGCTAAAAAAATGGGCGTGAGCAAAACCATGGTTTTAATCAATCGCACAGAGTTTTTAGACTTGGTGGACTCTGATAAAATTGATATCGCTATATCTCCCCAGCAAGCAACCACCAGTAGTTTGCTCACTCATATTCGCCGCGGAGATGTAACCACAGTATACTCTCTTAGAAATGGGGCTGCCGAAGCCATTGAAACCATTGCCCATGGCGATGAGCATAGCTCTAAGGTCGTCGGCAGAGCCATTGGTAATGTGACTTTGCCTCCTGGAACGACCATTGGAGCCATTGTAAGAGGTGAACAGGTTTTAATTGCTCATGATAATATTGTCATTCAATCTGAGGATCACGTCATTCTCTTTATGGTTGATAAAAGTGTTATTAATCAGGTTGAGAATCTCTTCCAAGTGGATATTACCTTCCTATGAGTCAGAAGGCCCCAATATGAAACCATTTTTTTCAATCATGAGTGACTGTTATGCAACTCAGTCCAATCGCTAGAATTTTAGGGATATTGGTGGCGTTTTTTAGCCTCACCCTAATCCCCCCATTACTGGTATCCCTTTGGTATAAGGATGGCGAAACCGTCACTTTTACCGCCGCATTCTTAGTCACCTTATTTTCTGGCATATTGTTGTGGTGGCCCATGAGAAATTTTAAATCTGAATTACGGGTCAGAGATGGATTTCTTGTTGTAGTTTTATTTTGGGTAGTACTTGGTTTATTTGGCGCTCTTCCATTTTATTGGGCGCAAAGTGTCGATATCTCATTATCAGGTTCTGCCTTTGAGTCTTTCTCTGGACTCACCACAACAGGCGGGACAGTGATCACTGGGTTGGATACATTGCCTCACGCCCTACTCTACTATAGAGCACAATTACAATTTCTAGGCGGTATGGGAATCATTGTATTAGCTGTTGCCATCATGCCTATGCTGGGTATCGGAGGGATGCAGTTATTTAAAGCAGAAACACCCGGCCCTGTTAAAGATAGTAAATTAACCCCAAGGATTGCTGGTACAGCCAAAACACTTTGGAAAATTTATGTTGGACTCAATTTTGCCTGTGCTTTGCTGTATTGGATGGCCGGCATGAGTTTGTTTGATGCAATCTGTCACGCCTTTGCCACCATATCAACGGGAGGCTTATCGACTCATGATGCCAGCCTGGGGTATTTTAATAACGTTAAAATCGAACTGATTGCGGATCTTTTCATGTTTCTTGGTGCGGTCAATTTCACACTACATTTTATCGCAGTGCGCTCATTTGCGAAGGGAGAATTCCCCAATAATATCCCTTACTTAAAAGATCCTGAGTTTCGTACCTTCATCTCAATTTTAGCCTCAGTTATCACCATCTCCACACTTATATTAATGTACTACAATAGCTATCCCAATGGATTAATCGCTTTACATGAAGCCACTTTCCATGTGATCTCCATCGTCACCTCTACCGGCTTTGGCATTGATAATTTCCAAGAATGGCCCAGTATAGTGCCGTTGCTCATTTTTATCTCAACCTTTTCTGGGGGCTGTGCAGGCTCTACTGGTGGAGGTATGAAGGTAATGAGAATATTATTGCTTTTTAAACAAGGTTGGAGAGAAATCCGACGATTAGTGCATCCTAATGGCGTTTTTGTCATCAAAATGGGCGACATGCCTGTCCCTGATAAAGTAATAGAAGCCGTTTGGGGATTCTTTGCCACCTTTATTTTAGTTTTTGTGATTATGATGTTGTTATTGATTGCGGATGGACTTGATCCTATCTCTGCTTTCTCAGCGGTAACGGCTTGTATCAACAATGTGGGCCCTGGACTCAACGCGGTCGCGGCCAACTATCAGGGTGTCAGTGAGTTTGGTCAATGGGTGTTGCTCTTGGCCATGCTGATGGGGCGTTTGGAAATATTTCCCTTGTTGGTGATCATTACGCCCGCATTTTGGCGTAAGTAACATCAAAGAAAATAATGTTAAAGGAAGCAACTTAAATTTTTCTGAACTTGGGAAAATCTGACATTTCAATTTTAACGTCTTTTCCCGACGCTTCTGCTTCGACTTTGGGCTCTGTTTTCACGTAACGTTCAGCATTTTTACAAAGTAATTGATATTCTTTAGATTCAAGTATCTCTGCGGTTGAAGATTCAGCGGCTCTCTTAAACAACTCCACCGAAGCCTCTCTTAAACCACTTCTAAGAATGGCTAATTTTTTATCGATAGAGTCATCACTCAATGGCACATCATCCAGCTCATCCAGCAATTGCTTTGCCTTATGATATACCCATTTTCTCATCTGTGGTGAACTCATATGAAGCTCCTTTTATCAATTTATTCAA
>PCTP01000125.1:9067-10698 GCA_002770795.1 Gammaproteobacteria bacterium CG22_combo_CG10-13_8_21_14_all_40_8
GAAGTTCTAAATACAACCCCGTTTCCAGGGCGACAATACCGCATCTTATCTGCTTGAGCATAAGATTTCTGATGGTTGTTCATATGGCTACAGGCAGAGAGCGCAAACAGGCAGCAAGCCAAACAAAAGGAACCAAAACGCTTTGTGAGATGAATCATCCTAATTTCCTGCAAATTTACCACTAATGAATAAATTTTAGTCGACAATACGCAAAAAAGGTTTAAAAATTCAAATTTTTGTGTATTTTTAGGGTAAAATTAGCATAATTTTTAGTAAACATTCAGGAATAACATGAAAATACTCATTATTGGCAGCGGTGGCAGAGAACACGCCCTAGCTTGGAAAGCTGCGCAATCTGAAAAAAGCAGTCAAATCTTCGTAGCACCTGGTAACGCAGGCACAGCTCTTGAGCCCAATTTAGAAAATATCGATATTGCCGCTGACGATATCTCCAAACTGTTAGATTTTGCTATTTCGCAACAGATTGATCTGACAATTGTTGGGCCTGAAGCCCCTTTAGTTCTGGGCATTGTTGACAAATTTACTGCCTCGGGTCTTGCCTGTTTTGGACCGACCCAGGGAGCAGCTCAGTTAGAAGGCTCTAAAGTTTTTGCCAAAGATTTCCTCAAACGTCATCATATTCCCACAGCAGCCTATGCTAATTTCACTGAAGTTGATGCGGCCAAAGACTATCTATCAACTCAAGGCTATCCTATTGTGATAAAAGCCGATGGTCTTGCCGCTGGTAAAGGCGTTATCATTGCACAAAACGAAAAACAAGCCTTTGCTGCTGTTGAAGATATGTTGGCGTCGAATCGTTTTGGCGCGGCTGGAAGCCGTGTCGTTATTGAAGAGTTTCTACGAGGCGAGGAAGCCAGTTTCATCGTGATGGTGGATGGCAAAAACATATTGCCTTTTGCCACATCTCAGGATCACAAAGCCAGAGATAATGGCGATCAAGGGCCAAATACTGGAGGAATGGGCGCTTATTCACCCGCGCCAGTGGTCACACCTGAAATTCATGATCGTATTATGAATGAAGTGATCAAACCCACGGTTGCCGGCATGCAGCAAGAAGGTCATCCCTATACAGGTTTTTTGTATGCGGGGGTGATGATTGACCCTCAAGGGGGCATCAAAGTATTGGAATACAATTGCCGATTTGGTGATCCTGAAACTCAACCCATCATGATGAGGTTAGCTTCCGATTTAGTACTTCTCTGTCAAAAGGCAGTCCAAGGACAGCTTGATACCATGAATATCGAGTTTGATCCTCGATGTGCGCTAGGTGTTGTATTGGCTGCAGGAGGATATCCAGAGAGTTACCGCAAGGGTGATGTCATTAGCGGTTTAAATACGACTGCCAATGGAGAAACTAAAATTTTTCATGCGGGTACTCAGCTCATTCATAAACTAGATCATGATCAAGTCGTCACCCATGGCGGTCGAGTACTTTGTGTCACCGCATTAGGTGATAACGTTTCACAGGCCCAACAACAGGCTTATCTCCGTGTCAAAGATATTCATTGGAATGACGTCTTTTACAGAACAGATATTGGCTATCGAGCAGTTAATCGCGAACAAAAAGGCTAAATGTTGAATGAAAGGCCATTGATGAAGGTATCGACAAG
>PCTP01000056.1:0-14135 GCA_002770795.1 Gammaproteobacteria bacterium CG22_combo_CG10-13_8_21_14_all_40_8
TAAGAGAACCTCGATAACCATTCAAAGCTTTTAGTTCTTCATCATGATTAATACTGAGTGAATAAGGCTCTTGTCCTGATGAGCAGGCAGCACACCATATCTTAGCTGGCCCCTGTGGATTAACTTCTGGTAGCAATTTATTAAATACGATGGGAAATGGATAAGTATCTCGAAACCAATTGGTTTCATTGGTGGTCATTGCATCAATAACATGCTGCATTAATACCCTGCCGTTAACGCCACGAATTTGAGTCAATAGTTCAGAAATAGACTGAAGATGATCTTCTCTTAATAGATGGGCTAAGCGGCTGGTGACTAAGTATTGCTTATTATCACCTAATTGAATGCCTGTTGCTTCTCTCAAAAAGTCGCAAAATTGATGATACTCTTGTAAAGATATCCCATTAGGCATAGAGTGGTTTCATCCGCTGCAGTAAAACAAAGAGTCAAATTTCCCAGAAACAGTTATTTTTAGTGCTTATTGATCATATTGAGATCGTACTGCCGCCGCTAATTCATTGGGATCAAATTTAGCAATAAATTTATTAGCACCAACTTTTTCAATCATTGCTTTATTAAAGACGCCACTTAAAGAGGTATGCAATATAATGTGTAAATCACTTAAGTCAGGATTGGCTCTCACCTCTGCCGTGAAGGTATAACCATCCATTTCAGGCATCTCAATGTCTGAAATGACCAACAATACCTCATCATTCACATTTTTACCTTGTTTCACAATTCCCAATAACCAATCCAGAGCCTCTTTACCATTAATAACCGTATGGGTTTTCAACCCCAATTGTTCCACAGTTCTCTTCACTTGATTTCTTGCCACTGCAGAATCATCTGCCACTAAAACAACTTTATCTTGTGGAGCTTTATGAGACTCTTCTAACAGTCCAGTACTGACAGTTTCATTGGTGGGTATGATTTCCGACAGTACCTTTTCCACATCAATAATTTCTATCAGTCCATTTTCAAACTCACTGACAGCCGTCAAATAATTATTTTTTCCAACACCTTTGGGTGGTGGATGGATATCACCCCAACTCATATTAACAATGCGCTCGACACTGTTGACCAAAAAGCCTTGAACCTTCCGGTTATACTCTGAGATCACCACAAAACAATTACTTATATTGGGTAGCATGGGTCCACCAATTGCCATGCTTAAATCCACAACAGAGACAGTCTCACCACGTATATGAGCCACACCACGCACCACAGGGTTGCCATTAGGAAGCTGAGTTAAGGGCGGGCATTGTAAAACCTCCCTCACCTTAAAAACATTTATACCATAAATTTGTTTACCAGCTAATTTGAATAGCAAAAGTTCCAAACGGTTTTGCCCAACCATTTGGGTTCGTTGATTAACGCCATCAAGAACGCCTGCCATGTGATTCTCCAAAACAAACCAACGAGTCGTTGTTGGTATATATATTGCTATTACTCAGTAACCTGTCAGTTTTTTGACATAATCAATGAAAAGAGTGCTTTAAATATGTTAAGCATAGGACATTTAAAAAGATTTGCTCATACAAAACTGGGAATTATTTTCAGTCTGAGTTATTTATTGATGCCTTTCACTACCAATTCGGCTGCCCCAGCTCAATCTTTAACTGAAATTCAAGAAGTTGCAGAACATTTTCTCTCCGATCAAATGAAATTACGCGGAATTATGGATGAGGATATCAACATTCAAGTTACATCTCCAGATAACCGTCTTCTGTTGGAACATTGTTTAAACCCTCTAGAGGCATTCACCCCAACCAATGCAACCTTATTGGGTAATACAACCGTTGGCGTAAAATGCACCTCACCTCAATGGCAAATATATCTACCCGCGAAGGTCGCCCAATTAACAGATGTTTGGGTCTATCAACAAAACTATCAGAAAGGTGATCTACTCAATAGCCGAGACATCAGCTTAGAAAAAAGAGCGTTATCGACTCGTCTTCACCCAATTAATTTGCCTATAGATAAGCTAAATCAGCTTAGATTGACTAAAACGATACGAAGAGGACAGGTTATTCAAGAAAATGATCTATGTATGGTTTGCAAAGGGGATAAAGTCGATTTAGTGGTAAAAGCCGAGACTCTGACGGTTCGTATGAATGGTATTTCACTGAATGATGGATTGCAGGGGCAAAGTATCACCGTTCGCAATGATAAAAGCAAAAAACTGGTCACAGGAGTTGCTTTTTCTGCAGGGGAAATAAGAATTATATTATAAGGTGCCATGGTCTATAGCAATCAATTAGAGCAAATATCCATTAATAGACTAATTGATAAAAAAAACCATAAACTATTAAAGTCAATCAGACAATTGCCGATATACTCACTGAAGTTAAACGAATTTGGATAAGATTATGGATATTAAACAACTTACTAGCCAAGCCAGTACACAATTGCAAAATGAGAGAAGCAAAAGCACAGCAACAACAGCAACAACTGATGCAGCATCTTCTCGTGTTGTCGGCCAGGGAACTTCTCAATCAACAACTTCTGATACTGTCACGCTTTCTGCACAGTCAATTCAAATTCAGCAAGCCATTAAATCATTAGAAACGATTCCAGATATTAGGCAAGCCAAAGTGGATGCCCTAGCCGCGTCCATCAACTCCGGGCAGTATGAGGTTAATAGTCAAAATATTGCCGAGAAACTAACTCAATCTGATTCAGATTTATTCACCAAGGCCTAAATTAGGAGTTTATGATGACAGTTCAAGCTCAAGCCAATGATCAAATCACGCCCAAATTAGTGATGATATTAAACGAAGAATATGAAGCCTTCGATCAAATGTTCAATGTTCTTGAAAAAGAAAGAATGGCGCTTGAGACTCAAAAAATTGAACAAATCATTCAATTAAGTCAACAAAAACAACTTATCACTGAAACATTGGAAAATTGTGCTCAGAGAAGATCTAAGCTGATGAATCAACTCAGTAGCAATTTAGAAGACCATAAAGACGGAGCAGATATTTTAGAAAAACTTTGGCAAAAGATCCTAGAAAAAGCCAAAATGTGCAAAAATTCAAACCTTATTAATGGAAAAATAATCAGCATCAGCCAGTCCAGCATACAAAGATCCATGAGGCTGCTAAAAAGCCAATCCAAAGATCAAGGGATGACATACGGTTCAAAAGGAGAAGCCTTAACCCACTCTAATGTTCTTAGAGCGGTTAAAGCTTAAAAAGAAGGGCGTAAAGATAACAGCTCTATTTACTCAATAACTTTCGTATTCTAAGTACCGCATAACCCACAAAGCCGATCGCTAACAAGATTTTACCTAACATAGCTTGCCAGCTGTTTGGATCATTCAACCCAATCCAATAACTGAAACACCCCAACATAAAGATCGATACAGTGGCAAATTGCAAATACTGCATCAAACGGCGTTTCTTCCACTGTTGTTGGTAAATAACTCGTTCTGCTTGTTCATCATCTGTTTGGTCTAAAGATTGAGAACATTCAGGACATTTTGTATGCCTATCAGAGATCCTTTTACGGCAAAAAGGACAATTCATGAGTGCCATTTTGTTTCCTATCGACTAAATATGGTTAGAGAGAATGATAAACTTAATGGTTTTTTGACTCAAGAAAATATCCTACTCATTCTACTAAAATTTTCTAATAAGCCACTGAAATATCTGATAGAATAACATTATTTACACAAAATATATCATGAAACAGTCTGTTATCTTTTTCTTTGTCAGTTTATTCCTGCTCACGCCCTGCTATGCCATGCCCAATTTGTGGCATATTCAACAGAAAAACAGCAGCATCTACTTATTTGGTTCTATCCATGTGGGCAACCCATCTATGTATCCCCTGTCCCAACAAATTGAAACTGCTTTTTTTGAAAGCGACAAACTTGTTGTTGAAGCTGATATATCAGGATCTGGCGCTTTGGCCGCCATCTCTTGGTTATTATTGAATGGGGTGAATCCTCTTCATAAAACCCTAGATGATTTACTGACAACTAAAACACTAGCGCTATTAAAGAAAACCCTTAAACAGCATAAATTAAGTTATGACACAGTTAAAACTCTAAAGCCTTGGATAATCGCCATGCAGCTAACGGGTCTAAGTTTTATGATGGAGGATAGTCGGCCTGAATTAGGTGTTGACATACATTTTTTGTTAAAAGCGCATCAACAACATAAGTCCATTTTAGAATTAGAATCTATTGCGGAACAGTTTGCACTCTTCGAAAATTTTGACCTAAAAACACAAGAACAATTTTTGTTCGGTACATTACAAGATCTACAATCTGATGAACACCAACTCAATCAGATGATCAGTTATTGGAAATCAGGCGATAGCAGAGGCCTTTCAAAAATTGTTTTAGATGAATTTGAAAAAAATAAACAAGAAACTAATGAGGTTGAAAAGGTTTTGTATAACAGCTTGTTTTTAAATCGAAATAAGAAAATGGCACAAAAAATCGATGAATTACTCCACGCTGGCGGTCGGTATTTTGTAGTGGTTGGTGCAGCACATTTTTTAGGAAAAGAGAGTATCCTTCATTTTTTGGAACAAAAAGGTATCCAAATAGAACAGGTGGAAGAAATTAACCTCAATCATAACAATACTGGAAATTAATCTCATGCTACATAACAAAGCATGGCAGGATTTACTTGACGATCAAAAATCTGAACCCTACTTTATCAATATTTTACAGTATTTAAAAAATTGCAAAGATAATAATATATGCTTCTATCCTGCCACTAAAAACATCTTCAATGCCTTAAAATATCAGGGACCGGATTTAATCAAAGTCGTTCTTATAGGCCAAGATCCTTACCATAGAGAAAACCAAGCCCATGGGTTAAGCTTTTCTGTTCCCAAGGGCATTCCCATTCCACCTTCTTTAGCGAATATATATAAAGAAGTTGAGAGCGATTTAGGCTACCCCCCCCCTACACATGGTTGTTTAGAAAGTTGGGCAGAACAAGGTGTGTTACTTCTGAACATAATACTCACCGTTGAAGCAGGAAAACCACTATCACACAAAGAACTGGGTTGGGAAAGGTTCACTCAACATGTTATATCAAAAATCAGCGAACGCAGTGAACATTTGGTATTTTTACTCTGGGGAAAAAATGCACAATCTCTTGAACAACTAATCGATGAAAAAAAACATACTATATTAAAAGCACCACATCCATCCCCTCTTTCATCATATAGGGGTTTTTTTGGTTGTAAACATTTTTCAAAGGCTAATAAAGCCTTAATCGCTCATGGGCAAACTCCCATTAATTGGGAGCTCACCCCCTAACATATTCTTTTAATTCCCTTAATGGCTCAAGATTTTTTTCATCACCTTTTTCAATTGCATGGGTAGCTGTTCATCCAGTGGATGTTGTCCTTGTTGGATCACCCAATGACCACTCACCATCACGTCTTGTATCCAATTATTTCTTGATGAAAAAATAAATTTAGAAAAAATTTGATCACTATTACAAGGTAAAAATTGATCAGGGATTTTAAGTGCAAGTAGATTGGCTTTCTTGCCGATTTCTAATCCTGAATTGGTATTTCCTAAAGCCTGATTGCCTCCCTTGTAGGCATCATAAAACAAATTAATGGCCGTCATCGGTTTATCTGATGAGGCATAAACATTTCGACGATGCATTTGCAGCCTTTGTGCATACTCTAACCATCGCAGCTCTTCAACCATGTTAACGGAGATATGGCTATCTGAACCAATTCCCCAGTTTCCTTTTAGGTCAGAAAATTTAGATAATGGAAAGATACCATCCCCTAAATTTGCTTCTGTAGTAGGACAAATACCCACCACTGCTTGAGACTTTGCTATTTGTTCTACTTCATGTTCGTTGAGGTGTGTTGCATGTACCAAACACCATTGGGCATTCACGTCTAATTCTGAATAAAGTAATTCAACGGGTCTTTTTTGATAAACTTTGAGACATTGTTCAACTTCAGATAGTTGCTCTGAAATATGTATATGCACAGGTTGGTTGTCAGCTAAATCCAAGCATAGTTCTTTTAAGTCACCGACATCCACAGCTCTTAATGAATGAGGTGCCATACCAATCTTAACTTGGTGATGCTGTTGGTAACGGCTTCGTAATGAATGGACTAAATCCGCATATTGGTGATCAGAAAGTAAAAATCGTTTCTGCCCATCCCCAGCCGCTGTTTTGTTAAAACCACCATATTGATAAAACACTGGTAGATGACAAATATTAATACCAACTTCTATAGCGGCCTCTATCATTGATACAGAAAGTAAATCGGGTTGTTGGTATGGGTTACCTTGCGCATCTTTGTGGAGATAATGAAACTCACCTACTTCGGTATAACCATTTTTTAGCATTTCAATATAGAGGGCTTTAGCTATAATAGCTAAATCCTCAGGTTCAACCTTATTGAGAAATTGGTACATAATGTCACGCCAAGTCCAAAAGCTGTCTTGATGAGAACTACAATATTCTGTCAAGCCAGCCATTGGCCATTGAAAAGCATGAGAGTGTAAATTAGCCAAGCTTGGCACAACCATATCAATGGTTTTCTCATGTGAGGGCGCAAAAGCAGACTTCATTGAAATTAAAACACCTTGAGCATCGATCTCAAGCTTTTGATCTTCAAACCATTGATGATTTAAAAATACTTTCTTTGCATATATGAATAGAGTCATTGGGATCTTTTATTGTGTTTTATAGGTTCTAGGAGCCTGTCCGAGAATAGACTGATCTACTGCGGCCAAGCCTGATTGGCCAGATTTTCCGATGAATTTCGTTAAATAGAGTGACTATTCGCCTCAATCCATCGAAAAATCTGACTCAAACAGACTTGCCCTCGCTACGATCGCTATTCTCGGACAGGCTCCTAGTAAGTATCATAGTGTGGTCAATTAACATCTCTTTAAAAAAAGTTAATCTATTGGGTTAGTGGTTAACCATTTTTCAAGCACATCTGTGAGAATTTGTAAATTAATGGGCTTAGTAACAAAGTCATTCATGCCTGCGTCAAAACAAGACTGACGATCCTTATAATCAATATTTGCAGTCATCGCAATGATAGGTATTTCTTGACCAATGTTTTCGCGAATTTTTTCGGTTGCTTCCATACCATCCATCAGTGGCATTTGACAATCCATAATAATTAAATCATAGACATTATCACTGGCTTTCTTAACAGCTTGAAAGCCATTCTCTGCAATATCAGTCAGGCAGCCTAATTTTTTAAAAAAAAGTGTAGCGACTTTTTGATTGGCAAAATCATCTTCAACAATCAATATTCGTTTCTGACTAAAAATGGATTCTGACAATTAAAATCCCCTAAGACGATGGGTTATTTTCACGATTAACTTACTCTCAATCATCCACTATTTTCGGACAGGCTCTTAAAAGCCTGTCCGAAAATTAATACCAATTCATTGATATTGAGTCTAACACCCTGGGAATTTTTCTTCAAAATTTATTTGATTTAGCTCTTACCCTATTGTTCTTTCAATGTTTATGATAGGGTAAACTATCACTCTTTTAATTAACGACAACTGTCTTGCAGCAACTTATTGCAACAACTATGATGAAAACCCTATTATTTAAAAACGCTAAGATAGTTGACTGTACCCATAACTGCCAAGGAGAAGGCATTATAGTAGATCTGATCATAGAAAATGGGTATATCCAATGGATTGGACATCATAACAAACTGCCGAAAACATACTCATTTGATCATGATATTAACCTAGAGCAGCGACTTGTCACTCCAGGGCTGATCGATTGCCATACACACCTTGTTTATGGAGGTGATAGAGCGGCTGAATATGCACAACGCCTGTTAGGCGTAAGTTATGAAGAAATTTCGCGTCAAGGGGGTGGCATTCTCTCTACAGTGAAGAAAACCCGATCACAATCGAAGGAAGAACTTGTCAACTCAGCGTCGAAAAGATTAAAGAATTGGATGAAGCAAGGCTTCACCACGGTTGAAATAAAATCTGGTTATGGATTGGATTTCGATTCAGAAGTAAAAATGTTAGAGGTTATTAATGCCTTAAAACAAACATTTAATCTTTCTATTCACTCGACCTTATTAGCGGCTCATACAGTTCCCCCAGAATTTAAAAACCGTGAGAATGATTATATCGACTGGATTATTGAGAATTTATTACCCTATGTTTCTAAGCATCAATTAGCGGATGCAGTGGATGTATTTTGTGAATCCATTGGTTTTAGTTTAGAGCAAAGTCAACGATTACTTCTTGCAGCAAAAAATTCAGGATTTAATCTTAAAATCCATGCAGAACAACTCTCTGATCTGGGCGGGTCTAAAATGGCAGCGGATCTAGGCGCATTATCTTGCGATCATCTTGAATATTTATCTCCAGCAGATATACAACAACTTCAAAAAACTCAAATTACACCAGTTTTATTACCAGCAGCTTATTATTTCCTTAGAGAAACAAAATTACCCCCTATTCAAGCTCTTAGAAACTCAGGCATAGGCATTGCTCTCGGTAGTGATTCAAACCCAGGGAGTGCCCCCCTGTTGTCTCCTTTATTGACGCTTAATTTTGCGACGACACTATTTAAAATGACGGCCATTGAAGCACTTAAAGGTATGACTATCTATGGTGCTAAAGCACTAGGAATTTCCCAGCAAGTGGGTAGCATAGAAGTCGGGAAAATAGCAGACTTAGCCATTTGGGATTTGGACAAAGCAGAAGAACTCAGTTATTGGATTGGATCAAATCCCCTGTATGCCAGGGTGAAACAGGGTGTTATTCAGGAGAAATAAGGTGTAATCACTTCTTTAAACTACAAAAGATAGTTTTTAAGTTCTTGATAGGTTAAGACAAAAACCCCATCGCCGCCATTTTCAAACTCTACCCAAGTAAAAGGAACTGTAGGGTAAGCATTTTCTAAAGCTTCAGCACTGTTACCCACTTCAATCACTAAAATACCATCCTTTGCCAAATATTTAACCGCATCTTTTAGCATAATGTGGACTAAATCAAGGCCATCCAAACCAGCAGCCAAAGCAAGTTTTGGCTCATTTAAGTATTCTTGCGGAAGTTCATCCATATCTTTTTTATCCACATAAGGAGGATTCGACACAATCAGTTGGTAGTTGGTTTTTGGAACAGGCTGAAATAAATCCCCTTCAAAAAATGACACTCTATCCTCAAGCTGATGATTATGACGGTTGATTTTTGCCAGAGACAGTGCATCCAGAGAAAGATCCGTTGCATCAACCAACGCATTGGGAAAAGCCTTAGCAAGCGCAATTGCTATACAACCTGAGCCAGTACAAAGATCCAGAATTCGGCGGGGTTCATTGATCAACCAAGGCTTAAACTCATTCAGGATCATTTCACCGATTGGAGATCGAGGAATTAATACTCTGGAGTCCACTTCAAAGCGTAAACCACAAAAATAACTAAATCCGGTGATATAGGGTAAAGGCAGGCGTTGCTCCACCCTCATCGCTCTCCATAAACTGATTTTATCTTGCTGAGATTGAGTTAGTTTTTCAGGTAAAATATCATCACGACTATCCAAGGGATAATCACAGGCAGCTAAAACTAAAAAAACCGCCTCATCCCAAGGGCTATCACTGCCATGACCATAAAATAAAGGTTGAGATTGAAAATATTGACAGGTTGCTTGTATAGTTGATTCGATGGTAGCTTGTGATTGATGCATCAATATTCCCATTGAGTTTAAAAAAAAGCTCCATGAGTTAACTCATGAAGCTTTTTTTATTATTTAGAAATTAATCTGATATGATAATAGATTTTGAAGACAAAGTCCCATTAGGTGATGTCACAGTCACGACCAATGGACCCGAATCCGGGGTGGTATCGGCCTTAATTGCTACAGCACAACGAGTAATCTCAAAAACATTACTATTGGCCACAACACATTGGCTGGGACCTACTATTGAACCATTACCAGCGGTAAAACTAATCACAGTACCTGATGGCATTAATCCATTATGCAGATCAGCGACATAGGCAACAACAGTGGCTGGTAATGTCACTGTTTGGAAATAATTTGCAGAGTCAGTTGCATCCAATCCAGACTCAATCATAGAAATACGAGCAGAAGAACCCGCCTGGAGAATGGTAATATCCTTCCAAATTGTCAACAACTCTTTGCTACATGTGTCGCTTTCTGCTGGACACAGCACGCCATTATATTTGTTATTTCCTTGATCAAAAGTTAAGTTGGAATTGAAGTCAACAAACTCTTCATTATCGCCTCCAACCTGATAACAAACATCGGTGTTACCAATCCCATAACATTTTGAGCCAGTGGTTGCTGCTCCAGGTGCTGGAGAACCATTGGCAAGCTTACCACCAAAAACACCATCTTCATTGTCATCGGTAAAGGCTTCGGTCAAATCGGTAAAGCTCTCGCCCGCGTCAAACTTCCCATTGGCATTCGCATCAGAAAAGCTTTCTTCCCCCAAGACTGAAGCGCGAATGGTCACTCGATGACCAAATACTGGCCCTAAACCACCAAAAAATGCTGGGGTAGAACTCGTAGCCGCTTTAGCATTGTTGTAAAAACAGGGCAATCCTGCAGCGTTTAAATTGCTATCCGTTTCATCTGGCTTTTTACACTCACCAACCCCATCACCAATCTCTCTGGTCACTGTAGTTAAAGGATCTCTAAAAACAGGATTAGGTTCACGGGGGGATTGACTGGACCAAACAACAGAACAAACACCATTAACAGTGGTACAAGATGGTTCAATAGAACCAAACTCTGTGGTAAAAGAAACCGCTGTTCCATCAGGCACTGGATTATTGAAATGATCCGCTAATCGAGCAGTGATGGTCGATTGAATACCATCAAGATCCCAACCCTCTGGATTTAGATTGGAAGCAGATAAACTCAAACTATTGACATCTGCAACACCGGTTGAAATAACGAGTTGATCAGAAACCGTTGAGATGGTTGCATCATTGGATAAAGTCGCAACAATTCTAACGGGTGTTGGAATTGTCCCTGATTGAACAATGACATCCACTAACCCATTAGAATCAGATTGTGCCGTTGCTGGATTGATGGAAATCCCACCAACCGAGGTGGTTAAAGTGAAATCAACACTACTATCTCTGACTGGATTACCAATAGAGTCCACTACTTTGAATGTAACAGTAGCCGTTTCTGTTCTACCCGCGCCACCTGTACCCTGTAAAGCGATATTTGTGGGTGAGGCACTGATAAAGGCGATACTTCCAGCCGCTGCTGGTTGCACATCTAAGGTGCCAGTTTGTGTTAATAAGGTTTGGCCCACTGTAGAGCTAATACTGATTGTATCAAGCTTTCCACATCCCTTATCTTTGTACGTAGAGCGAGCAACGCCAGAAATGGTATCCACATTGGTATCTAAAGTCGCTGTGCCTAATTGAACACATTCAGAGGTGAATTGAACTGTAGCTGTTTCTGCCAGTGGCGTTGTTACACCATTGGTGGTTTCAGTCACAGTGACTTCGACAGTTGCAGTCCCATTGGCACCAATACTACCTGGTGTGATAACAGGCGCATTCATGGCAACATCTGTTGCGGAAATACTGACAGAGAAATCAATTGAAGCAGTAATTCCACCTTGGATTGATGCTGTGACTGTACCTGCACCTGCTGTAGAGCCAGACTGAAGGATAATGGAGGCGACACCATTAGTGTCAGTTAAAGCGGTACCCGTTGAGGGGTTAAGTGAACCAACAGCACCATTGAGAGAAAAAGTTACCAAAACACCTGCCGATGCTACACCATCATTCAACAAAGTGGCTTTTAAAGTTCCTGGATTGGCACCACTCACACTGCTGGTTGGATTTCCGGCTGGGTTAAATAGACCTAGAGTGAAAGAAATGGGGTTGTTGGAAGCATCCCCTGACGTTTGAAATGAAACCGTACCGGACTCACCTGAATCAATCGCGGCAGTAACGGTTCCTGCACCCGCCACAGAGCCAGCATTTAATAGGATTGTAGCTATACCACTTGAATTAGTGAGTGCAGTGCCTGAAGATGGCGTGAAATTTCCAAGGGTTGTCGAGAAGTTCACAACCTTATTCACTACAGCACCATTTGAATCTGTGACAAGGGCTGTAATTGTCGCTGGCGTAGCTGCACTAACCGTTGTTGAAGAGATTGAAACATCTATCGCAACGTCACCCACCACTAAAACATCGTCACCAGCAGTTTGAAATGATATCGAGGCTGTTTCGCCACTGTCTAAGGACGCGGTCACCGTCCCAGCACCTGCCACTGAACCAGCACCCAAAATAATGGTTGCTACACCATTTGAGTTAGTTAATGCAGTGCCAGAAACAGGACTTAATGTTCCTAAGGTAGTCGAAAAGTTAACTACTTTGTTAGCAGCAACACCAGATATCGATCCTGTCACTGTAGCCGTAATAGTAGCCGGGGAAGCTGCAGTTACATTGGTATTAGAAATAGACAGCGCGATAGAGATGGTATCTACAGGCGGAACAACCGTCCCTGAGTCGGTGCTGCCTCCAGAACCGCCACAAGCCGATAGCAAAATCAAACTTGCCAGTAAAATTAAGTATTGTTTGAAAGTCTTGGACTCACTGAGTAACCAATCCATCACATAAATCTCCTGTCACCAAAAGTTGATAAAAACTTAGATTTATTCAAAGTCTCATTATTATTCATGCAGATTACCCAATGATACAACAGTTTACAATCCCCAAACTTGAAATTTATACTATTTTCAAAGAGTTCTTTTCAAAAGGTAGTTCAATTTATGAGGAAACCCAAGTAACTGGTTCACATTTTAGTCAAAAATCCCAAATATTGCTCTGCTTTTCCCTACAAAAGAGAGTTTAGGGTAATTTACCCTTCAATAGCAACAAAGATATGGTTATGATGACAATTAATAAAGCATGGGTTTTAATGTAAGCTAAATCTGTGAGCCTAAAATTAAAACTGAGAGATAAATAAAATGAATAATAGTAATAATAATAGCCTCAGTACAAGAATTATCTTAGCCATGGTAGCAGGATTGATCCTTGGCGTTCTTGCTAGATATTTGGGTTGGGCGGAAAACAGCACCTATCAGCATTATATGACAGATGGTTTATTTAGCATTACAGGGAGACTCTTTATAAATAGTTTACAAATGCTGGTTGTGCCCTTGGTGTTCGTCAGTCTCGTTTGTGGTACCTGTAATCTGACCGATCCCAAAAAGCTTGGCCGATTAGGGATTAAAACCATTTTGTTTTATCTTGGCACCACTGCAATTGCAATTAGTATTGCTATCTTAGCCGCCATTATTTTCAAACCCGGTGCCAATGCTCATTTTGAACAAATGAGTTACATCGCCAAAGAGGCCCCTCCTCTCAGTGATATTTTGATTAATATTATCCCCAAAAACCCTTTTGCCGCCCTGGTGGATGGCAATATGTTACAAATCATCGTTTTTTCAATTCTTTTTGGCATTTCTATCGCTTTAGTAAAAAGCCCTTCAGGCAAAAAAATCGCTGATTTTTTCAATGCAGTTAATGATGTGATTATGCAAATGGTGACACTTTTAATGCTAGTCGCCCCTATCGGAGTCTTTGCACTTATCACAAAACTAACCACTCAATTAGGTATGGACGCTTTTCAATCCTTGGGACAATACTTTGTCTTGGTACTCATGGTTTTGTTAGTACATGGTTTTCTGATCTACCCAGCTCTTCTTTCCCTATTCTCTCAACTCAGCCCTAGCGTTTTTTTAAAAAAAATGAGACCCGTACAACTCTTTGCTTTCTCTACAGCCAGCAGTAATGCCACTTTGCCGGTCACCATGGAAATTGTGACTCAAAGGATGGGGGTTGGAAAATCCACGGCCTCCTTTACCCTGCCCTTGGGTGCCACCATTAATATGGATGGTACTGCGATTATGCAAGGCGTTGCCACGGTCTTTATCGCTCAAATTTATCAGATTGATTTGTCCGTTACTCAATATTTAACGGTTATTGTCGCTGCAACTATGGCGTCTATAGGAACGGCTGGTGTACCAGGTGTTGGATTGATTACCTTGGCTATGGTACTCAAGCAAGTGGGATTGCCTGCAGAGGGTATCGCTATCATTTTAGGCATCGACCGCATTTTAGATATGGTGCGAACCTCGATAAATGTCAC
>PCTP01000056.1:14228-16757 GCA_002770795.1 Gammaproteobacteria bacterium CG22_combo_CG10-13_8_21_14_all_40_8
AGAGATTCATTTATCGAAGAAGCCCTAAACTCCAGTTCTGATTTCGAGTTGCCTTTCAAATCAACAAGTAAACAGAACTTCGAACTTGGCACCACCCAATTTTGAGTCGCTAATAGAAATTTCGCCTTCATAAGCGGCAATAATATCTGCGACCACAGAAAGCCCTAATCCATGGCCTAAAATATCGCCAGTCTCATCCAATCTGGCACCTCTTTTCATGGCGCGATCTCGCTTTTCCATTTGAATGCCTGGACCATCATCTTCAATGGTAATGCTAAGTTTTTTATTCACTTGGCTCACTCGGATCGCTGTCTGTCGTTTTCCATACTTGAAGGCATTGTCTAGCAGATTCCCTAAAAGCTCCATCATGTCTCCCTCATGCCCATAGAATTTCACCTCGTTTTCTAACTCAACTAAGCAGGTTATCTGTTTATCGTAGTAGACTTTATTCAGAGCATCCACTAAGGGATTTACAATTTCGCACAACTTAACAGGTGCCAAGGTAGAACCTACACCTCTTGCAGAAGCTTTGTTTAAATAATAACTGAGTGTTTTATTAATACGGGTCACTTGTAGATCCAGATCTTGAGCTAAAGTACCTTGAATTTTTTTCTCTATACTTGTCGTCAACACACTTAAAGGGGTTTTTAGACTATGAGCCAAATCCCCTAGGCTATCTCTATATCTTGCGCGTTGATTTTCTTCAAATTGCAACAACTGATTAATTCTTGCCGTTAATAAATTAATTTCGAGAGGATATTTCGAACTCAGTCGTTGAGCTACGCCATTTTCAATATCATTTAATTCTAACGCGACCTTTTTTAGAGGTCCCAAACCATAATGCACAAAAATAAATTGCAGTAACACAAAAACGAATGCCAGTATCAGTAGCCAGCTATAAAGCTGCGTTTTAAAACTAAACAGGGCAAATTTTATGCCGTCATTTTCTTCTGCCACTTGGAACATATAGGCATGATCACCCATTGAAGATTCAAACACTACGCCAAAATCTCTTTGATAAGCTTTGTGCCCATCAATGTGTGATAAATAAAATTTACTCGTTCCTGGTGCGATAAATTCACTTTTTGCCCAATCTAAACCTTGAGCAGAAAGACTTTCCCAAAGCACTTGGTTGTCAGAATTTACCACTCTCGCAAAGCGGCCACTGGCTATAGCGAGTTGATTAAATCTCGTATCAGCCAAAGCTTCAGGCAAAAATAATTTTCCGGGTTTTTCCTCTTCTGCCACACTAAGTAAGGCATAGGTTTGTGCTTCTAATTGATCTTGTAATTTTGCCAACAATCCATATTTGAAAGCATTTTGTAAAACTAAAGCCGCAGCAATGATAAACAAAGCCACTAGCAGGGATGAAGTTGTTAAAAGACGTGAGCGTAACGAAGGAAAACGTTTGGCGAAGGCTGTTTTGAAACGAGTTTTGTAAGTCTGCTTCATTTAGCAAACCTCTAAAAAAATACAAGGTTTCAACAAATATCCAGAGACCAGCGATAGCCTCTTCCGCGTAGAGTTTCAATGGGTTTGATGGTGCTGGACGGATCGAGTTTTTTTCTTAAGCGGCCAACAAACACTTCAATGACGTTACTATCTCTTTCAAAATCTTGTTCATAAATATGTTCGGTCAATACTGTTTTGGATAAAACCTTTCCCGCATGATTTAAAAAGTACTCAATCACTTTATATTCAAAGGCAGTGAGATCAAGTAACTCATCATTGAGCCAGAGTTTCTGTTCAAGGCTATTGAATTTATAGGGTCCTGAAACAACCTCTGGTGATGAAAAGCCATTGGAACGTCTAACTAATGCGTTGACTCTGGCTAATATTTCTTCCATATGAAAAGGCTTGGTAACATAGTCATCGGCACCAACCGCTAGAGCATTGACCTTATCCTGCCAATGATCTCTGGCAGTGAGTATCAATATAGGAAATTTCTTGCCTTCACTTCTCAATTGCTTAATCAGATCTAAACCAGATATTCCAGGTAATCCCAAATCAATAATGGCTGCATCAAAAGCTAACTCTCGTCCTAAATACAGTCCCTGTTTTCCATCCGCTGCTTTTTCCACAGCAAAGCCTTCCCTTTTTAGGGTTTCAGCTAATTCATTTCGTAAAATATTTTCATCTTCAACCACTAAAATAAGCACTAGTTTATCCTTATGATTTTTCCAGATAATCCGTCCACATAAACACTACGAACTCGCCCTTTATCTAACAATACTTTAATTTTGTAAACTGGAGGTCCTTTGCTTTCAATTAAATCTGCTGAAAGTATTTTACCATTCACTTCTGATTTAACCTTGGAAATAGCGTCACTCTTGGAGATAAGATTTTGATGGCTACTATCGGCAACTTGTAATACCAATGTTTGCCTTTGTGAACTGAAAGAATTTGCGTAACCAGGATTAACAAAAAAAAATGGCGAAGAGGTCAGCAATAACAAAGTAGATAGCATACTTTTTTTAAAAATTTGATTGCTGACGCTTATCTTTTTCACGGAACCACCTAAATAAAAAG
>PCTP01000235.1:0-844 GCA_002770795.1 Gammaproteobacteria bacterium CG22_combo_CG10-13_8_21_14_all_40_8
TTCTATTATCCTAGATTCATCCGTTGAGCGCAAAATAGATGAACTTGGGATTATACCTTGAATCCATCAAATTACTTATTGGATTGATATATAGTTCATTTGTTATAAAATGGCTCCACTAAAACAACCATGCACTAGGCTTCCCATTGAAAAAAAAGAAAACCAGACTAGACATTACCGCCTGGGATTATTTTAATCCTAGATATTGGCCTATACTTTTAGGTTTAGTCTTTTTGAGATTGCTCGGCAAATTACCACTAAGCTGGACTCGTGCCCTCGGCAAAAGGCTTGGACGCTTTCTCATGATTTTCGCCAAGCGCCGCCGCCATATTGCTTCAGTGAACCTAAAACTTTGTTTTCCACAACTTTCAGCCGAACAACATCAAAAACTTTTGACCGAAGTTTTTGAGGATACTGGGATGGCGCTATTAGAAATAGGCTGGGCATGGTATGCCGATATGCAAAAATACGGAGATGTTGATATTATTGGTCTCGAAAACCTTTCACAAGCTCGCGCTCAAAATAAAGGCGTCATTCTAATCAGTTTCCATCAAACCACGTTAGAGTTAGGAGGCGCCTATTTTGGGCGAGATCAGGATGATATCGTTGCTGTTTACAAACCCGACCGAAATCCATTCTTTGATCGAGCGATGTTCAATGGCAGAAACCGCAATTGTCTGCCTGTCGCCAAAAGCAATCTTCGAGTGACACTAAAAAATTTAAAAGCAAAAAAAGTAATATGGTATGCCGCTGATCAAGATTATGGTCGAGCTCAAAGTGTTTTTGTACCCTTCTTTGGAATACCCGCAGCTACCGTTACCGCCACCAGTTGGTTTGTCAAACA
>PCTP01000235.1:929-9672 GCA_002770795.1 Gammaproteobacteria bacterium CG22_combo_CG10-13_8_21_14_all_40_8
GCAAAAATTGACGACACCACAGATGCCGCACAAATCATGGGATTTCTTGAGCAATATTTAAAAAAATATCCCGCGAATTATCTATGGGTTCATCGCAGGTTTAAAACCCGACCAGAAGGCGAACCGACATTTTACAACTAAAATCCCAGTTAACACGATGACTATTGTTTGTCCTCTTACCTGTTCAGAAATTAGGAAAGTGCTATGAATTGCCTAGCTGCTCAGCGTTGATAAAATCTTTGGTTTGCCAATAAAGAAGAAAAGAATAAGCATTTTCCCAATTTCAGCAATACGAACTCCTCTTTGTTGCTAGCATGACAGTAGAACAAATAGTGAGTAGGATTTCTCCAAAAAAAATCACAAAACTCACTTTTCAATTCAATCTAAAAACTTATAGCAAGACAATAATTTTGCTAGATTAAACGCATTACAGTATCAGCTAAATTTTTCAACGCCTGATCAAAGTTAGATGGTTTTGATGAGGAGGATAGAGATGAAGTGCTAAATTGAATTTTTGATAAGTTTTTTAAAGTGTCCGTTTGGATAAAGCCCGCTGCTTCAAATCGCATAATTGCCTGTTCAAATCTGTCCGTCGGTTGATAAGACTCTGGAGACATTACCAGCGTGTGATTGCCACTAGAGATAGACTCTGTAACCATGGACATACTGTCTATGGTACAAAATACTTTGGATGCCAATCCCAAAAAAGGCAACATGACTTTTTCTGGTTTTTGGTTATACCAAACAGCCTCAAAAATAATATCTTGAGGAATTAATTTCTGTAATATCTTTTCATTAGACAGCTCTGTTCTTCTTGAGGTTGTGATGAGCCATTGGATCTGGTACTTTTGTGCAAGAGCCGTCATGCCATTCGCAAGATTGATCCAATCCATTTGGGTATAAATACATCCACCACCATTGCCTCCTAAGATCATTAACCAAAGATCGTTCTTTGCTCCCGCATGAGATTCTAGATATTTTTTAGCCGACTCTTTAACTTTGGCTTGGGTGACTCTAGTCGGCGAAAGGGGCATCACTACATTGTTCTTAACGCCTAAATCTTCCAGCGTTAATATTGCACTAAAGAGATGTGGTTGTAAATTTCGTAGAGAGCCAATAAAAATATTTTTAAGTAATTTCGTTGAACCGCAATATGCATTGAAAAATGAAGTGTTTCCACCTGTTGAGATAATGAGATCATAATGAGTAAAATCGATTCCTGTCTGAAATCGATAAATCAACTTAATGAAGAGCGCTGCTATTTTAGCATGCTGATTTAATGCCATTGCCAACAGATAACGCATCCATTTCATTTTCAGTTTAAATCTCACCAGTTCATATTTAATCTTTCCATTTTGGCGTTGTAACAACTCAACAAGACCAATAGATTGATTTTCGTGCCCCGGCACTCCATCACTAATAATTAATATGTTCATCGATTCATCAACTTCTCATAACTACCCATTAAGGATTTAATCATGGCTTCTTCATTAAAACTCTCACGTGCAAATTCGTACAAAGGCAAAAAATCTAATTCTGCTTCAGCCAAATGCTGAAGTGTTTCTACAATTGTATCATGCAACTCGCTAACATGACCGGGCGTCACTATGTATTTACTCGGGAGCACTTCATTTGCAATAGGCACATTGGTCGATACAATGGGGGTTCTCATGAATAATGACTCAGCAACCACATAACAGAACCCCTCTCGATAGGAGGAAACCACCGTTAAATCCGCGATGTCAAGAATAGCAGCGACATCATTTCTGAATCCTAAAAATTGCACATTGGATATTTCTAAATCATCATCGATGATTTTTTTGAGATGGCTAAAATCTTCACCTTCACCGATCAATAATAAGTTAGCATCCACATTTTTCCAGGCTTGCAATAAAATATCAACGCCTTTGACAGCGACTAAACGTCCAACAAAAACAACAATGAGTTTATCATTATGAATGTTTAGCGCAGCTTTACTGAGCGGTATTTTGGATGATTGAATAAAACACTTAGGCAAACTATTATAAATAACTTTTGTTTCCACCTTCCTGAGTTTTTTCAGTACGTTATTACTGACCCCAATCACTAAATCCATTTTTTGATACATCCTTAGATTTTTCTTCTGGCTGTGCAAGGTAGCGACCTTTTTCCCTGGCACCATTGATTTTATAGTGGCTAATAAGGCTGTCGCTTTATTAGCGTGGGCATGTATAACATCAGGGGATATTTTATTTATGCTCAAAATCAACCTTAAAAGCAACCAAGGATTTCTTCTACTTTGATTCAATGGTAAAGCAACGAAATGAATAAGATCTGTAAATCTGTTACGATATTTTCCATGAGCAATCACATAAACTTCCACCTGTTGAGAAGTTCGAGCTAACTCGTTCGCTAAGTGAATGAAGTGCTGTTCTAGCCCGCCCTCTTCATTTCCACCTAAGAGCAAACAAACTCTCACTTGTTTACACCTTTTTTTCCTATTCTCATTTTGATTAGAAAAGCCAAGTAATTATCCTTTCCGCTGATTTTTACTCTCGGTAATTCAAAATAATCCTGGCCTTGATGGCCAATACCATCCAGAGTGGTCACGGCATTCAAATACCCCAACTCTTCAACCAACGTTTTGTCTTGTTGTTGATAGATCCCAAAGGGATAAGCAAAACTTATCACATGAGTATGATAAAGGCGCTCTAATTTTTTTTTTGAATCCATTATTTCCTTTGTCTTTTGCTCCATATTCAAGTGATTCAAATTGGCATGAGTCATGGTATGTCCGCCTAACTCGAAGATGCCAGATTGAACCATTTCAATAACTTGTTGATCGGTTAGTTTAGGCTCTTGAGCGAGTTCACCTGAATTATGATGTTTTTTCTTTTTAGTGGACCAATCATTATCGTGGCGATCCACCACCAAATACAAAGTTGCCTTAGCCTGATATTTTTTCAACAGAGGAAATGCTTGCAAATAGTTATCTTCAAATCCATCATCAAAAGTTATCGCTACTTGTTTTTTTTGAATGCTATGAGAAGTATATTCACTCATGCCAATAAATTGCCAGCCATTTTTTTTCAGGTAAGAAAGCTGTTTTTCAAAGTTTTCAGGAGAGACTCTGAGCCCATTAAACTTTGCTCCTGATATGGGGGTTGAAATCATGTGATACATTAGAATTCGTGGTCTTGAAAAATCTATAGCTGGTTTCCACCAAGCATAGCGAAAATTAAAATACACAAAAACAATGAATAACATTATCCATAAGACAGTCATTTAGGAAATTCCCTTACTGAAATCTGCTGATAGAGTTGAAATGTTTTTTCGAGCATTATTTTTAATAAAAATGGATTATTTTCATTGGGCTTAGTGGGATCCGCTAAACATTGTAAGACTGTTTTTTCAAGTTGATCCAAATCACCTTTAACAACTCTCCCGTTAGGATACAAAGCGGCTAAGATCTCAGAAACACCCCCCTGATCCCAAGCGACTACCTTCACACCCATAGCTAAAGGCTCAAGTACTGTTCTTCCAAAACTTTCTGGTTTTTGTGATAAATTTAATACCAACTGAGAAACAGAATAAATTTCCTTGATATCCTGTCTATTACCCGTGAAAGTTATATGGTTTTGAAGTTCTCTATTCTGTACTTCATTTTTTATTTCTTCATAATATTTCACTTTCGACACATGATGCCCCCCCACGATAAGTCCATGGATCTTAGGTTCAAGCTGCCGAAGGCCATCAATTAAAGCAATAAAATCTATGTGTCCTTTCAAGCGAGTTAAACGTCCGGGAAAAGTAATCACAATTTTTTCCGCTAATTGCGGATACTGTTGATACCATGTTTTTAACCACCCCTGATCAGCCTGATATCCATAAGGAAAACTTTTCGGATCAATCCCTCGGTGAATTAATGCAATTTTTTGTGGAGAGATTTGCGGATAATTTTTTAATAAATAAGAGCGCACGGTTTCAGATACAGCGATAATTTTTTCACCCTTTGCCACAATGGCGCTATAAGCATTCACTGAATGCAAACCATGTGTAGTGATAACTAACTTCGGTCTTGTCGCCGCAAGCATTCCTTTCCACGCAAAATAAGTAATCCAGCCTGGTAATCTTGAACGAATATGAATGACATCTGCTTGTAATTGAGTCAGTAGTTTACGTAGTGGACGAATTTGTAATAATGTAAACAGAGATTTTTTGGCAATGGGTAGCTCTATATGTTGTGCCCCCATCGCTTCTAAAGAAGACACTAAGCGCCCACCACTTGATATAACAATGGCTTGGTGTCCATGCTGAATCAACCCTTCTGCTACCTCTAAAGTTCCTCGCTCCACCCCACCGCCATCAAGTGCGGGAAGAATTTGTACGACTTTAAGATTTTTAGTCACAGATCACTTCCTTTGGAAGTGATGCCATCAACCATCTTGCACAACGCTCAGCCTCATTAAACATTTGCTCTTGTGTTGCTCCCTGATATGCCACAGAGTCATATGAAAATGAATTTATCTTCTGTTTATCTATCATGGAAAGAATCGAATCGCTGACTGAAGTGTTCTTGCTGTCTAATGAAAAAATACCCACCCAACAATTTGCGGTTAAGGACTCATAAATCATATTCACACTATCCGGTGTACTCCAGCTGATTGAGGCGCAAGACATTTGTTGTTGCAACCAGCCCTTGGGACATTGATCCGCAAAAACTAACTCATCAATCTGATAAAATTCCTCTTTTAAATTCTCAAGTAAATTCTCAAGCTGGTGACAAAAACTTTTCGGCGTTCGCCTGGATGTGGTGATCTTCCATTTGATATGGGGCGTTTTTGTGACTAAATGGTGGATTTGCTGGATAATACTCTTATCATCCCAAATGAAATGCTTGGATTCACCTCCGAGAAGGATGAGTCCCAAATCAGCTTGTTTTGTGGCAGCTTTCATTCGATTCAACGCCCCCATGGAAATAAAACATTTTGAATTTGGAGCGAGATGGTCATGTTCTGGAGCAACAACATAATCAAACATCCACAAGGGCAAAGAGGGGGTCATCAATATCAATGATTTCGCGCCAGTAATGCGACTGGCTGCTATCACTGGCCAATGGGTTCTATGACCTGCGCCGATGATCAAGGAAGGTGTTGCATAATTGATTTCTTTGGGATGCCGCTTCAGTAGCCAACTGGTGAATGCATGGGGATAATCAGCGCAATTAATTCTGTCAGCCTGTATCGTCACATGATATTTTAGCTGATCAATTAAGCCGAGTATTTGATTTTCATGCCCCGGTTTATTATCACTAAAATACCAAATATTCATGGCTAACCAGTGTTACCATCTAGCTTTCTAAGAGATAAGTGGTATTACAATAAGGACAATTACTTTGATTATCATGGTCTAACTTTAAATACACTCTAGGATGTTCAGCCCATAATTGAGATTTTTCCGACGGACAATACAAAGGAAGATCTTTAGATGTAACCTTGACTGTACGATCTGCATTATTTGTTGCTGCTGCAACTGTTTGATGAGTCATGATGTAATCTCTGTTTAATTGAATGTTAAAAATGAACTTTTGCTATTATCCTAAAAACCCAAGTATAGCGCAAATAAGTTAGGTACCCCTAGAGCAATAAGCTTCAATAGCTTTGAATAATTTCTGTGACCTGCTCGCTGATTTCCTGCCACTGGCTTTCATTTTGAATCTCTGTTTCCTGTAACGCCTGTCTATTTATCGCATCTCGATATTTTTGATAAGCACTATTTAGCAGTTTGACCTGCTCTCCCTGCAGAATTCCCGACATTCCCAATTGCTTTAATAATTCCATCATGGATGTATAAGAAGTTAATTCTTGATGCTGATGGGCCTGTAGAAGTACTAAATATTGTATAAAAAACTCAATATCGGTAATGCCGCCCAATCCTTGCTTTAACGACCACTTTTCTGAAGTAGAGACACTAAAATGTTGGCGCATTTTCTCTCGCATTTCAGTCACATCCGTTAATAGTTTTTGCTGTTCTCGTTCTATAGTAAGCACTTGCTTACGGGCTATTTCGAATTTCTCTGCTAAATTTCGACTTGGACTTAACACTCTAGCGCGTATCAATGCCTGATGTTCCCAGGTCCATGCCTGAGCTTTTTGGTAACTTGCAAATTGTTCGATAGAAGAGACTAGAAGTCCTGAATTTCCCATGGGTCTTAGTCTGGTATCGATTTCATATAACACACCACTCGACATTCTGGTGGTTAATATGTGTATAAACCTTTGAGCTATTTTAATAAAATAAACATTGGCCTCAAGGCTTTTAATTCCGGTTGATTCGTTTTCACAATTTTCATGCAAGAAAATAAGATCGAGATCTGAGGAAAAGCCAATTTCTCGACTGCCTAATTTCCCCATCGCCACAATCACAAAATCAGCATCCTCTCCTTGCTCATTCAGCAAACGGCCATAGCGATTTTCGATTTGATATCGAGCCATCTTCAATGATTCTCTAACGATCACGTCAGCAATGGCCGTTAGGTTTTTGGCCAGCTTCTCCACATTGAATTGCTCAGAAATGAACCCTGCGGCCAGTTGAAAATGTTGAGATTGCTTGAACTCTCTTAATACACCATAAAGATGCTCTTCATCATCCTGAGGGATCCGTGCCAATGTTTGCTCTAACATTTGTTGTCTTTGTTTGATGGTGTATGGCTGCGTCTGCCATTGCGGGTTTAACAAATCATCCAATACCAAAGGGTATTGGCTGGTATGTTTGGCAATCCAAGGACTTCTGGCAAACAAAAAAATAACAAGCTCCAAAGTAGATCGATTTTCCACAAACAAATCGAGATAAGCGGTTCTTGTTAAAATTTGATCGATGAGTAAAAACACCCTATCAAAAGTTTGTTCCGCTAGTGCCTCCTTTCCACACAAACGGATAATCGTCGGTACTAAGCCTTGCAATTTTAAAGTAGCTTTCTCACTCACGGGTCGAGATTTTTGCAATAATCGATCTTTACATTCTGCTAATTTTTTTAAAACCCAAACCGGATCTTTATAGCCTAGTTGCGACAATATTCCCTGATTCACCCCGCAAACTTCTGGTAGTCGCCACAAGTTGGTCAACTCAGTATCAACACCGATGTCAGCCGTGTTCGATTCATCTCTAAATTGAGCCAGAAATATCTGATGCACGCCTGCTCTCACCGCATCGGCCTCTTTTTGCCAAGCAGCCCAAGTTAATTGGCTGTCGATGAAGCATAGGCGCTGTTTATCGAGTTCATTATTAGGTAAATCCTGAGTTTGCTTATCCGCTATTCCTTGCAAGCAATGTTCCCAATGGCGTAATTTCAAATAACCAAGACGAAGCGTTTTCACCTGCTTTTTACTCAACAACTCCATGGTCTCAATCACATCCAAACCCACCAAGGTACTGGTAGTTTGCAACTGCACATGTTTTCCCCCATGAATCAGTTGCAGTGCCTGAACAATAAACTCAATTTCTCTTATGCCACCCAGTCCTAACTTTAAATTATGTTGTAAATGACGTCGACGCAATTCAATTTCAATTTGCAGCTTCATTTGGCGTGGCGACTCAAGCATAGAAAAATCTATGTAGCGACGGTAAACAAAGGGTTTTAAAATAGCTTGCAGAGCAGCTACATGGGCTATGGTTCCAGTGATAGCACGAGCTTTGACCAAAGCAAATCTTTCCCAATCCCTTCCTTGTTCAAGATAATATTGTGATAGCGCTTCATAACTCAGTACTAACGGGCCGCTATCACCATAGGGTCTCAATCTGGCATCCACTCTAAAAACAAATCCATCTTGAGTCACATCATTCAATATGCCAATAAAGCGCTGCACCAACCGATGGAAGAACACTTCGTTTTCTATGCTTCTCTTCCCTCCTTGAGTATGGCCAGATTGTGGATAGGTAAAGATCAAATCAATATCTGAGGATAAATTGAGTTCTTTTCCGCCAAGCTTTCCCATTCCCAACACGATCAGTTCTTGGGTGTCTCCGCTATCCGAGGTAGGTGTACCAAATTTCTCCATATGATCTTTGCTCAACCAGGCAAGAGCTCCTTGAATACATTCATCCGCTAAATTGGAACAGCAATGCATCACTTGAAGACTATGATTAGCTGAGGAAAACTCTAACTTAATCAATTCAACCAATATTTGATTGCGATATTGTCGTAATACGGATTTTAACTGACTTTCGGTAGAAATATTCACCAGTAATTGTGGTAATGAGAGATTTGCATCCCGTGTAATTGGGCTGTTTTTTTGCGTTTGTTGATAGACAAAATCACTCAACGCCAAGAGTTCTGCACTGATTTCGCTCTGTCCTAAAGGTGATCTTTGCTGGTAAAGCGCTAAGAGTTCGGGGTAATCAGAAATCGCCATTTAACACTATTATCTTCATTAAACATCCTATTATAATGGACTGATGAAGCCTTCTGAGCAAGTGTTATCTATTTACAAAAAACCTTTCTGACGCGCAATTCTTGCCGCTTCAAAGCGATTACCTGCATGCAATTGACTCGCCGTATTCGACAAATAGTTTCTCACTGTTCCTGTGCTGATATGTAGCTTCAATCCAATATCATTAGAACTCATTCAAGCCATTTCCCTCTTCACAAGAAGAAACCTTACCATCATCCAATATTTGCAAATAAATATTTTTATGGGTTTTAATCAGGCTCACTTCACAATAACTGGCTTGGGAATGTCTAATCATGTTGGTGATGCCCAGGAGC
>PCTP01000126.1 GCA_002770795.1 Gammaproteobacteria bacterium CG22_combo_CG10-13_8_21_14_all_40_8
CTTATCGAGCCAGAAGTTGCTGTGGCTTTGGGTCTGGCCAACTCATCTTTGATGTATAGTTGCACGTCGGTTTTTAACACCCGACCTTTCTCACCTGATCCCGTAATTTTTGAAAGATCAGCGCCTAACTCTCTGGCAAATCGCCGAATAGATGGACTGGCATGCACCAGATTTTGACTGGGCAAATGGCTTAATGCCGGTCTATCTGGTACCGGTGGTTTTGACACCACACGCTTTGCTGGCTTTGATGACTCAGCTACAGCTGGTGATGCTTTTTCTGGTAATTTTATTTCTGAGCCATTTCTTTCTAAATTGTTAACAGCTTTCTCAGAAGCATCTTCTGTGGCTAAAATATCGGCTACAAGGGTTCCTGTGTTGGCCACATCTCCAATGGCTATATGTATCTTTTCAATAGTGCCTGAAAATGGGCTTGGCACATCCATTGAGGCTTTATCTGATTCAAGCACTAGCAGTATTTGATCTTTACTAATTTGATCACCAGGTTTAATCAATAGTTCAATCACGGCTAGGTTTTGCAAATCCCCCATATCTGGGATCAGGATTGTCTGCTGTGAGCTTGATGTTTTGGCACTGGATGCTTCACTTTTAGTTTCAGAGACTGAATTTGTTGACTCAATAGCGCTTTGCTTTTCTGCTTCAGGCTCTTTTTGTTGAGTAGAAGTACGAGCAGATACCACCTCTTGATTAGCCGTTACTTCTAACATCAGTAAAGGTGAACCTTCAGATAATTTATCGCCAACTTTTACCAAAATTTCTTTAACCACTCCCGCTTCTGGGGCAGGGACATCCATACTGGCTTTATCAGATTCAAGCACCACCATCGTATCGTCTTTGGCAATCACATCGCCCACTTTGACGGCAATTTCAATTAAATCAACTTCACCAATATCACCCAGATCAGGAACAGGTATTTTATTCAAACTCATTCTCTGATCTCCTATGCAAGTACTGGGCTGATTTTTTCAGGATTAATTTTGTATTGCTTGATAGCTTTTGAAACCACTTTGCTTTCGATTTCACCACGATCACTGAGTGCTTTTAAAGCGGCAACAACCACATAATAACGGTCGACCTCAAAGAATCTTCTAAGATTTTCACGACTATCACTGCGACCAAAACCATCGGTTCCGAGCACTCTATAATCTGTGGGTACCCAAGCTCTGATCTGATCTGCCACCACTTTCATATGATCAGTCGAAGCAATAACAGGCCCTTGTTGCTTCGCTAGTTTACGCTCAACAAATGATTTCTTTTGGGTGGCTTCTGGATGCAGCATATTCCAACGATCGACTGCCAACCCTTCTCTTCTAAGCTGATTGAAACTGGTCACACTCCAAATATCCGATTGAATAGAAAAATCTTTTTCCAATAACTCTGCCGCTGCGATAACTTCTCTTAAAATAGTCCCACTGCCCATCAGTTGCACTTTGGGAGACTTTTTGCGTGAGGTTTTAGCCGATTGCAATAAGTACATCCCAGCAATAATATCGTCCTCTGAATGCTCAATCATTTCAGGATGGGTATAATTTTCATTCATGGTTGTAATGTAGTAAAAAACATTTTCTTGTTCAGACATCATGCGTCGCATACCGTCTTGAACAATGACTGCTAACTCATAACCATAAGTAGGATCATAACTGACACAGTTTGGAATGGTTGAACACAATAATGAACTATGTCCATCTTGATGTTGTAAACCTTCACCATTCAATGTAGTTCTACCTGCTGTGGCTCCGATAATAAATCCTCTGGCTTGCATATCACCAGCAGCGTAAGCCAAATCACCAATTCTTTGGAATCCAAACATAGAATAAAAAATATAAAAAGGAATCATGGGTAAGTTATTCGAAGAATAACTGGTCGCAGCGGCCATCCAAGATGACATTGCACCCGCTTCATTAATCCCCTCTTCTAAAATTTGTCCTTTTTTATCTTCTCGATAAAGCATGACCTGATCGGCATCCACAGGTTCATAAAGTTGTCCCACAGAGGAGTAAATGCCATATTGTCTAAACATACCTTCCATGCCAAAGGTTCTGGCTTCGTCAGGTACAATGGGCACAATATGAGAACTGATATTTTTATCTTTCAGCAGAATATTTAATATTCTTACAAAAACCATGGTGGTTGATAATTCTCTCTCTCCAGAACTCTTCAATTGAGACTCAAATTGAGAAAGTGCAGGGATTTTTAAAGCATTCGATTTGCTACGTCTTTGAGGCAAATATCCACCTAAAGCGGCTCTTCGTGCTTTCAGATAGGCCATTTCAGGGCTATCTTCTGCCGGTTTGTAAAATGGAACCTCTTCTAACTTATCATCAGGAATAGGCACCTTAAAGCGATCTCTAAAATGTTTAACCGCTTCCATATTCATCTTTTTCACCTGATGAGCAATATTTTTACCTTCTCCACTTTTACCCATACCATAACCTTTAACCGTTTTGGCTAGGATCACTGTGGGTTGACCTTTGTGGTTAACCGCCTGATGGTAAGCATTAAAAACCTTATGAGGATCATGTCCACCACGATTCAATCGCCAAATATCTTCATCCGACATATTGGCTACCATTGCGGCTGTCTCTGGAGTTTTGGCAAAGAAATGATCTCTGGTGTATTTTCCACCTTTTGATTTGTAATTTTGATATTCACCGTCCACTGATTCTTCCATAATTTTAAGTAGCTGTCCGTCTACATCTCGTGCAATCAATGGATCCCAATAGCGACCCCAAACCACTTTAATCACATTCCAGCCAGCGCCACGAAAAACGGCTTCCAATTCTTGAATAATTTTACCGTTACCACGCACTGGGCCATCCAACCTTTGTAAATTACAGTTCACCACAAAAATTAAATTATCGAGTTTTTCTCGACCGGCTAACGAAATAGCGCCTAAAGACTCAGGCTCATCCATTTCACCATCACCGGTAAAGGCCCAAACTTTGCGGTTCTTAGTAGGAGCCAACTCTCTATTATCCAGATACTTTAAAAACCTTGCCTGATAAATAGCTTGTAATGGTCCAAGTCCCATAGAAACGGTAGGAAATTGCCAAAAATTTGGCATTAACCAAGGGTGTGGATAAGAAGAGAGGCCTTTACCATCCACCTCTTGGCGGAAATTGTTCATTTGATCTTCTGAGATTCGTCCTTCTAAGAAAGCTCTGGCATAAATACCTGGTGCAGAATGTCCCTGAATATAGAGTAAATCTCCACCATGGGTTTCATCCGCCGCATGAAAGAAGTGATTAAACCCAACATCATAGAGGGTTGCAGCAGAGGCATAACTTGAGAGATGGCCGCCTAATTCTAAATCTTTCTTGCTGGCCCTGAGCACGATGGCTATAGCGTTCCAACGGATCATAGAGCGCAACCTTTTTTCCATAATGGAATCGCCGGGCATAGGCACTTCATGAGAGGGGGGGATAGTATTTAAGTATGCCGTTGTTGCGGTATAGGGTAAGTGCGCCCCCATCCTTCTGGCTTTTTTAATCAGTTGCTCTAACAAGTAATGGGCTTTTTCAACCCCCTCTTCCGCTAAAACAGCCTCTAGGGCATCAAGCCATTCTTGTGTTTCTGTGGGATCATGATCGACAAAATTTTCTTCTGACACCTAATTATCCTCATCGATAACGCAGCCTGATTATAAATTGTATGGGATCTGCGTCAGTTGTTTAGAATGATTCTTTTGGAGCTTACCTTTTGTATCAATTTATCAGCAAAAATGGTGCGGCATGGATAAGACCAGGATTAAACCGACAACACCATTAATGCGATTACCACTAACCAACAAAGAAGCGATCTAGCATATAGCGCATTATAGACTTGCTGAACAGATCCTCTCTCTTGTTCTTGAAAATCAGGCCATAATGCAGCTTTAGCTGCCCGCGTCTCTATATCACAGGAATCATTGTCAAAGCTTAACGCCTCTTCTCCAATAACCTTGACCACTTGGCCAAAATTACCTACCGCAGCATAGCACAAGATCAATAATCTCACGGGCAGCCATTCTAGCCATTGATGAGTCTTATCCATATAGTCCTGTACATTTTTAGGTAGAGTCTGGATGTAAGAAAGTCGCACGGCAACCAATCCCAAGGGACCTAGAGCCAGATACCAAAATAATAAAGAAGTGGTTTGTACCATGCAAAACGGTGCTTTCTCAGTAGCAGATTGTTCTTCAGATGCTTCAAAAAGATGTCCAAGAGGACGAATGAATGAGGTTAACAATACCACATGCAATAGGATATTAATTAAAGCGTTATCACCACTGATCAGTTCAAAAACGACCTGAATGACAAAAGCAGGCAATAGCAAAAAAACTGAAACGCCTAACCATTTCTGAACCCATGGATGGGCATCAAACTGCTTTTCAAACCAATGACCATATCGATTTAAAACAGCACTCACTTCAGAATAAAAATCTAACTTTTTCTTTTGAAGTAAATATCCACAGAAAAAAGTCAGAACTAGAATGATTAATTGCATAAGAAATACAGTCAGTTAGGAAATAGCTTTAATTTTAACACATAAGATGTTTTGGGGTAGAGTGCTTCGTTTAAAAATCAATAAAAACAGCATCAAAACCCTAAACATCCACATATTTCTAGCTTTTAGTCGGCTTTTTAGCCAGTTTTCTTTGTAATGTTCTTCGATGCACTTCCAAAGCTCTCACTGTCGCTGAGATATTCTGTCATGAACAAATAACAGGCTATTGTCAATTTTCATTTTGGATTTTCTGTAAAGCGTCAAACCAATCAACAAGCCATGGTTGATAGTTTTTAAATCTTTGGTTCGAATTTTTATATATTTTCTTATTGACTTGGTGAACGCTTGCTGTAGTAACAACTCTTTGATTAGTGTAAAAATTAAGGCAATTTTCGTTCCAATCAATTTCTGCGTACTCAATCAGAGAGCGAATCATTAACGCCCTATCTTGTTCGTCGCCTTGAATGAGTGCCTCATAATTCCACTCCAAGAGTGGCAATTTACAATGAGATTTCCAATATTTCATTTGTTGCAAATACTGTTTGTAATATAGGCAAAAATGATCTTTGTTATATGTGAAGGTTGGTCCAACACCTGCAAAGCTTTGAAAATAGCAGGATAACGCAATGTCTCTTATATCTCTTGTGCAATGGATAATTTTTGCCAGTGGAAATAACTTTTCGATGACCCCAAGAGACTCAAAATTCATCCACATTTTATCTGTTAATATTCCTGAATTATCATCGGGTTGAGGCAAATCTTTCGTATAATGTTCCACCAAGCTATTTTCTACAGATGAATTATCTTCCTTTAATAACTCCTCAACACAAAGAGGTAAGCCTTTATATTCACCTAATGGATGAATATCAGGATGAGAAGCAAAAATTTGTTCGCATAAACTAGTACCCGATCTCGGCAAACCTACGATGAAAATAATTTTTCTTTGGCTAACCTTTTGTTCACTTTGATTTAAAATATATTTTCTTATTCTATTAAAGCGGTTTGATATTTGATTATCATTATAAGTTAATAAATTATAATGATTGGCTTTACCTGCATATTCAATGGCCTCAGCAAATTTCTGTAACTTATCACAATATTTTGCAGCTTGATAGAATACTTGGGATGCAAGATCACCTGGTAAGTGATGTATGGATTTGATGAGTTGTTTTAAATGCTCATAAGCAGAAATTTCATTCCCTTTTAAAAATAAAGACTCGCAATATACTAAGGTTAGTGGTGGTGATAAATATTCTAACTCAGTATTTCCCTCTAAATATTTTAAAGACTTTTCAAACTCGCCCATCAAATTATAAAGACCACAAAGCCCACTCAAAGCGGATTCATGATTGGGTTGAATAGATAGAGCCTTCAAGAAATATTTCTCAGCCAGTTCATGTTTTGAAAATGTAACTTGTGAAGCGGCTAAATTACACCATGCATCGGTAAAAGTTGGATTCAGTTTTAAAACACTCAGAAAACACTCACATGCCTTTTCGAAATGTCCAAGCTGCATAAGAAGACAACCCTTATTGAAATACATCTCGGCCGTAGGACATTCTAACAACGCTTGATCACAAACATTTAATGCCTCAGAGTAGTTACCCTGCATCTGCCATGCAGCAATCATTCCCTGCCAACAAGATTCTAGTTGCGGATCTATACTCAATGCCGATTGATAAGACTTTATAGCATTTCCCCATTGATGACCACCAGAATAGATAATAGCTCTAATCCGGTAGAGCTCAGCAATATTGACATCCTCTTCTAAAGCGATATTTATACAGCTTATTGCATCTTCCAATTTATTTTGTCTATGATTTTCCCTGGCTTCTTGAATAAGATGAGTGATTTTTTGATTATACATAATGATTATTTCTGCTGTGTCAATATCCATTTCTGTAAAGCATTATGAAGTCGAGTCCAATTAAAAAACTCACCAGGATCTGTTTTACGATCTGGAGCTATATCTGAATGAGCGACTATTCTATTCAAAGTAATTTTGGGATAACGACTTAATATACGTTGAGTTAGCCTGATCAAACTTTGATATTGTTGTTCTTCATATTCGCTATGTTCTGAACCTTCTAATTCTATCCCTATAGAAAAATCATTGCAATTATCGCATCCTTCAAAGCTTGACAAACCCGCATGCCAAGCTCGTTTCTCCGTAGAGACAAATTGAATCACTCGCCCACATCTGGTAATTAAAAAGTGAGCTGAAACACGTAAGTCCTTTATGGTTTCGAAATAAGGGTGTTCCTCAATATGGAGTTGATTGGTAAAAAATTGTTGGATGTGTCCAGAACCATATTGCTCTGGAGGCAAACTAATGCAATGAATCACCAATAAAGAAGGCTCTATTCCAAGAGGACGCTCGTTATGATTTTCAGAAAACAGTTGTTCGATGCGACTCAACCAACCTTCATGATTAATATAAGCATCGTCGCCAATGCCCGTCTCTTGTGTGTTTTCGTCCATTATCCTAATCATTTCAGTTCAGTTGAATTAAAGCGGTTTCCTAAACTTGAAAGTGAATCGATCCGTATTACCCGTTACAGTCTTTCTACCCACTTCATAAAGCAACTCATCATCTGGGTGATAATGCAGCGTTGAATAATCGACAAATTCAAAACCTGCGCGCTCTATTTCTTTAATCGCCTGCACCGGGTCGACTCTGCGACCGTTTTCCTCATTTAATGGCTGCATATGACGACGGGTGTGATCCACTACAGCATAAATACCGCCAGGTTTTAATGCATTAAATACCGCTTTGTTAATATTGCCGCGCCCTTCTTCCGTCAGATTATGGTAATTACGAAAGGTAAAAACCCTATCAACATCATGCACATCAAACTCAAAGGGGTCGATGGTATAAAATCGGCTAGTGCCATCCCTTTTAAGGCCATTTTTGACACTCAGTACCTTTGCTGACTCATATTCTTTCATGCTCAGTACATTTTTTTCAGCTCGACTGGTTGCAATAGAAATGTAGAATTTTCCCTTCTCGGCGAGTACTGGCGCCAAAATTTTAGTATACCATCCTCCCCCAGGTATCAATTCTATCACTGTCATGTCATCTTTTAGACCAAAAAATTCCAATGTCTCTGCAGGTAATCTATTCTCATCACGCTCCACTTCTTGTTCTGTTCTGGTATCAGATTGCATGGCTTGTTGAATTTTTTCTTTGAATACTTCAGAACCGTTGACATCCTCAGCAAACAGGGTATTGAAAGCTCCCTGAACCACAAAAAGCAGGATCAGTAATTTTTTCATAGGTAATCTCATATTATTTATTCAATTTTGCATCATTCTAACTTGAACTGATTTAATTAGCCAAATTTCTTACCACTCAAAACCTAAACGAAAATTTGTTTTTTTAACAATCGGCCACAATTTAAAATTATCAACTATCCTTTAGGGTGGAAGTTTATCAATATTTGGAGGTAACTGTGGCTTCTCAAACCTATAGACTGGTGACTCGGAGCGATTTTGATGGGTTAGTTTGTGCCGTTCTTTTAAAAGAACTCAGCATGATTGACGATATTTTGTTTGTACACCCAAAGGACATGCAAGATGGCACCATTAAAATCAACCAAAATGATATCACCACCAACCTCCCCTATGTAGAAGGTTGTTTATTAAGTTTCGATCATCATGCATCCGAATTAAAAAGACGTGGCAATTCCAAACCTGCTAACCATATTATTGATGAAAAAGCCCCTTCTGCAGCACGAGTTGTCTATGACTATTACGGTGGTAAAGATAAATTCCCCAATATTTCTGATGAGATTATGGCTGCTGTTGATAAAGCTGACTCTGCGCAATTTACCCGAGATGAAATATTAAAACCTACGGGTTGGGTATTACTCAACTTTCTGATGGATTCACGCACAGGTTTAGGTAGATTTAGAAATTTTCGTATATCCAACTATCAACTCATGATGCAGTTAATTGATTATTGTAGAGATCATAGTCTGAAAGAAATTATCACTCTGGAAGATGTAAAAGAACGCATAGATCTCTATATGGCGCATAAAGATCTCTTCAAAGAACAGTTACAAAGATGTTCCACTCAGCATGGTAATTTGGTGGTATTAGATTTAAGGGATGAAGAAATCATTTATGCGGGCAATCGATTTATGATCTATGCCATGTACCCTGATTGCAATATTTCAATCCATAAACTTTGGGGGCTAAAGAAACAAAATACGGTATTTGCTATTGGTGGCTCTATTATTAATCGTTCCCACCAAACCCATATTGGTGAATTGTGCTTAAAATACGGTGGTGGAGGCCATCGTAATGCGGGAACTTGTCAGGTTGACAATGATAAAGCAGACCAAGTGCTGCAACAACTTATCAAAACCATTAATAGGGATGGCTAACCTTAGGTTGGTAAAAAATAACATTATTGATGTAAGGAAGGGTATTTCCCTTGAATATCTTGATAAAAGGACTTAATAGCAATCATATCTTGTTCAAAATTTCCCGTAGTTAACACTGCTGGACCAATTCCTCCGATCTTTTTTTGATAATCTAAAAAACCTAAGTAGATAGGGACAGTTGCCTGGTGTGCAATGTAATAAAATCCTGTCTTCCAATAAGTTACATTGGTTCTTGTTCCTTCTGGTGGCACCACAAGAATAAAATTCTGATTATCCCTTAATAAACCAGCTGCATAGTCAACCATGTTGTTGGATTGGCTTCTATCAACAGGGATCCCCCCCATCCACTGCATGATTCGCTTGAAAGGGAATTTGAAAATTTGCGCCTTTCCTAGCCAATGAATAGGAATTCCCAAAACAAAACTCACCCATAACATATACACCAGATCCCAATTACTGGTGTGTGGGGCTGCAATAAGTACACAAGAACTATCAAGAGGAAGCGAACCAGATACCTTCCAACCACTAAGTTTTAGGAAAAAACGAGACAGATGCTTCAAACACCATCTTAGAATGGGGGTATCAAACATGGTGATTGGCATGAGCTAAAAGACTCCTAACTGGATTCAACTAGACTTCAGGTGAATTTTTTTCAGCATTTTCATCCATCGTCTGATTCAACTCAAGTTCTTCATTAACACTCTGTATAAAACTCATGATTTCTCCACACAGCGCTCGAGTTCCTTCGCCTTTGATGGCTGAAATCGAAAAGCAAGGGCCAGAATAATCCAGGGCCGTTTTGACTTTTTCACATCTTTGTTGCCATTCATCTTCATCCAACAAATCGAGCTTGTTAAACACCAACCAACAAGGCTTCTCTGTTAATTGATTGCCATACTCTTTGAGTTCATTGCGAATAACCAGGGCATTCTCAACGGGATCAGAGTTATCGAAGGGATTCATATCAATAATATGCA
>PCTP01000037.1:0-1394 GCA_002770795.1 Gammaproteobacteria bacterium CG22_combo_CG10-13_8_21_14_all_40_8
AAGCATCCAAAACCAGAGTATGTTTGTAAGACTGAATTTGTGAACGAATGACATTTTTGGCTTCACTTTCTCTGGTTTATCCATCTGTTGGTCTGAGAACGCTGATTTTACTGATTGCGTGGTTGTATGGGTTTTAACGATCATTGTAGCGATCCTGTTAGCAAATCAAGGCTAATTTCATGATCCACATAGCGTTGCAGTAAGGCTTGTTTATCTTCTGAGACAAAGGCATAAGCAATAAAATCAAGTGATGGCATCGCTAATTCTGTGATGGATTGCACTTGATAACCTTCAATTTTTCCAACGCCGACAGGGACAAACACATCAGCATTCGCGCCTCTGCCTAACAAAACGACTAACTTGCCATTTTCAGGGACGTAGGCATAGGAGTTGTATAGTTTAGGGATATTTATTTTTACTCCAATGGAACCGCTAACCTGTATCCCCGCTGGTTGGACACCATAATACCAAATGGGAGCGGCTTCATTGAGAAAGCTTAGATTGGCCTGCCCTGCTTCAAGATAAAGTACCTGTACGTTGCCTTGTGAGACGTGATTTGGGAAGGTTAATTGAGCATGTGTTAAATCTAGTGTCAGTTCATTTTGTGCAAGGCTCACTTCGGATTGTGAACTAGCGATGGATTGAAACGGCGTTTCGACATTTAACAGGGGAAGATAACTCATGCCCAATTTATTATTAACGCCTTGCTCAATACTGATGTTGCGTATAGTTTTACCAAATTGAGCATTTTTCAGATTGGGATTAATAATTAATTGATAGCGCCCACCTTTAAGTGCTTTGTCTGCATTATCGCCATAGCCAAAGCTAAACAGACCATCACCATTGGTGATTGAAGTACGTTCAGTATCCGCTAATGTGACTTCGACCCCTTCTACCGTTTGTCCAAATTGGTCAAAGACTGTACCTTGCACAAAGGTAGGCAGTGGACGAACATTGAAGGCAAAGCGACCTAGCTCATGCCCATCGTAACTTACATTGACGGTGATGTATCCAGTGTAGGCAAGATCTCTTTGTGGATAAAAGGCAAATAAGTTCTCTCCAGGTAGTGCAGATAAATTGCCAGAAATGGCTTCATTATCGCGATGGACTGTTTGCATAACATAGCCTTGTGACTCACTAGTTTGAGCGCCTGACTCATCTAAGTTGACGTAAGTTTCACCATGGAAAGTTTCATTCATCTGCACGCTGAGTTTGCTTTTATCAATGGTTTTATTAAAAAACAGTTTCAAACTCGCATTAGGTTCTACATTTTGTGCGCCATTTCTGGGTTCACTACTCACTAAGGATAAGGGCACATCGGCATCATTGAGTAGTTTAAAGGTTTGTTGAGTCACTGAGACAACCTGACTATTGGCATCAAGGATCTGCAGTTT
>PCTP01000037.1:1406-3513 GCA_002770795.1 Gammaproteobacteria bacterium CG22_combo_CG10-13_8_21_14_all_40_8
TCCTGAACTGGGATGTCCGTTGGGTATGCGTTATCCACTAGGGCATGGACAGTCTCACCATTTTGCAATCCATTGACTCTGGCAATGACTTGTAAGTCAAAACTATTTCCTTCTACATTGAATTCGGTATGACCACTGGGTGCAATAATTTCAATGGATGTTTGTATATCCGCATAAAATTGATACTTTTTAGTGGTGACATTACCCGCTTGATCATAGGCTTTTAATTCAAGGTTGGTGGCTTGTTGATTTTGAAGCCCTACATTTACAGTGAAATCGTAGTGATTTTCTTGTGAACCAGGCGTTAATGTGATGGGTTGATCATTAAGAGTGAGAGAGGACAAGTTATTGTCTATCACCGTACCCGCTAGTGGATAAGGTAATTCAATGACATTATTTACTGAGGGGGCTTCTGCAGGATTCCCCACCAAAGAGATCTCTGGTGCTAAATTATCCCTTTTATAAGTGAGTGTTTCGACACTTTGCTGTCCATGATTATCAAGTGCTACCAAGGTTAAGGTGATTTCTGCTTGATTATTAAAGCTGAGTGCAAAATTAAAATGACTTTGCGAATTTGATGTTGGAGTGAGGTGTGCATTTTCTCCATTAATGGTTAAGGCGTCTATTGTGGATTCAGAGTAAACATCTCCAGAGACTATGAAGTCATTGTTTTCAATAACGCTTCCAGACAAAGGCTCATCAATGGTAATTAAGGGTTTGGCTATTTCTTGATCAGGTTGATAATAAACAGTCACCTCATCACTTTCCGTGCCTGTGGGTGTGGTTAAGTCTACGCGTAATGAATTAGCACCTTGGGATAGAACAATATCTTTTAGTTGAAATTGATAATTGTTTTTATCAAGTGCTTCTAAATTGATAGATGTACCACCATTTAAGCTGAGGCTTATTTCATTTAGAGTATATTCTGTTTGAACGGCCCCGCTAAGATTGATATGTTCATGGTTGACTGTTTGTTGATCAGTAGGCGCATTAATCGTGACTTTTGTTTCGACAACAACATTTTGAGTGACAAGAATTTGTGCTTGAGTCTTATGATTGGCCGCATCTTGTGCGGAGACAATAATGATATTATCACCCTGTTTAAGTGCTACATCAGCGCTGAAGATGCCAGAAGTAGTTAGATTGACTCCAAACTCTTGATCGGGAAATTGATTGTTGGTTGCCACTATTTTAGTAATGGCGGTATCGTCACTTGCACTACCTGTCAGGCGAATGGTGAGCTCACTGGTACTGCGAGTTTCTTGGCCATCGATATGAACATCGGGTGCAGTGCTATCAACACGTTTGACAACCAGAACAGAGGCGTTCTCAATATTTCCCGTTGCATCTATGGCTGTTATTGTTAAGTGGTTATCACCATCTTTTACTGGGAAATTGGCAGTAAAGTGCCCTTCTACTGCGTTGTTAGGATCAAAATCAACCGTAAATATTTGTCCAGAAAAACGATCATTGGTGCCGGTGATTGTTTGTATGCCCTGTCTGTCCACTGCATTACCCACTAATTGAACGGTATTCTCTCTCGTGCTACGAGGATCGGTCCCTTCAATAACCACATGAGGCGGTTTATCATCAGCCTCTCTTAAAATGGTGATTTGTGCCTGCCCTATCACGCCATTATTTGCTGTAGCAGTAACGGTGATCAGATTATTCCCCATTTTTAAATGAATATTCTCCGCATTGAAGTGTCCATTTGTATCTAAAGTTAAGTTGATGACCTGCTGTGAGAATTGATCGTTTATCAATTGAGTGGTGGCAATTTCACTCCAATGGCTGACTGAACCCTGAAGTTGAATTTTACTGTCCTGTGTCACTAGTGATTCTGGTGTATCTATGATCACCTGTGGTGGTAATACAACATCAACCGTTGCATCTCCTAGATTTCCTGCTTCATCAACAGCATGTATGGTGATGTGGTTGCTACCCATTTTTAATGGTATATCTGCTGTGGTGTAATGACCGCTATCTGTTAAGGTAATATTGAATGATTGTCCTGGATATAAATTATTTAATGCGAAGACTTCCGTTAGTTTATTCGTTTCTGTGATATTACCACTAAGTTGGATATTGGTTTGTTGAACAGTTCTGG
>PCTP01000226.1:0-1597 GCA_002770795.1 Gammaproteobacteria bacterium CG22_combo_CG10-13_8_21_14_all_40_8
ACATTCACCGCTTACTTTTTAGCGGCTATCGTTAAAGCCATGCAGCATGTCCCACAGGTGAATGCACGCTTTCATGAAGATGCCCTAGAAATATTTAGCAACATTAATATTGGTGTTGGCACCGCACTGGGCGATGCGGGTTTAATTGTACCCGTCATTGAAAATGTGCAATCCATGAGATTAAAAGATATTGCTAGGGCTTTAACGCTACAAACAGAAAAAGCCCGTCAGGGAAAAATCACCCCCTCAGATATGAAAAATGGCACATTCACGCTGTCTAATCATGGGGTCAGTGGAAGTTTATTTGCAGCACCTATTATTATTCATCAACCACAAGTTGCTATACTAGGCATAGGCAAAATGGATAAACGTGTCGTGGTAAGAGAAACAAATGGTGTCGATACCATGGTGATTCAACCCATGTGCTACGTCTCTTTAAGTATCGATCATCGAGCTTTAGATGCGCATCAAACCAATCTTTTCTTAAGTCATTTTGTAGAAACCATTGAACATTGGGGCGAGTAACTCCGTCTAACCTTCTGAATCACTCATCCAACAAAAAATGACTATAGTGGAAAATAATATGAAAATTCAAAGTTATATCAACGGGCAATGGTGCTCGGGTGATGGCCGTGTTGAAAAGCTGCATAATGCAGTCAATGATGACTTTATAGGTGAAGTACATTCATTAACCCAAGGCTTTGACAGCTTATTAGACTATGCCAGAACTGTCGCCGGCCCTGCTCTTCGTCTTTTGACTATTCATCAAAGAGCCGAACGTATCAAAGTGCTTGCCAAATATCTATTGGAGAGAAAACAAGACTTTTACCGCATATCCTATTTAACTGGCGCAACCAAAGCAGACTCTTGGGTGGATATTGAAGGCGGTATAGGTACCCTATTTAGTTATTCTGGTATTGCGCGAAGAGAGTTGAATAACGATACATTCATCGTGGAGGGTGCAACAGAAAAACTCTCAGCCAATGGTACTTTTTCTGGACAGCATATTTTAACCTCCAAAGAAGGCGTCAGTGTGCATATTAACGCCTTCAATTTCCCTGTTTGGGGGATGTTAGAAAAAATTGCGCCCAGTTTAATTGCTGGAGTTCCTGTAGTTGTTAAACCAGCAACGATCACTTGCTATTTGACTCAAGCGGTGGTTGAGGCCATTGTCGAATCTAAAATACTGCCTGAAGGTTCAGTTCAATTGATTTGTGGTTCAGTGGGAGATCTCCTTGAGCATGTCACAGAACAAGATATCGTCACCTTCACAGGCTCAGCCTCTACTGGGCAAATGCTAAAATGCCATCCCAACATAATCGCTAAAAGCGTCCCATTCACCATGGAAGCAGATTCCTTGAATTGCTCAATTTTGGCCCCTGACGTTAAAGTAGAGGATATAGAGTTTGAACTCTATATCAAGGAAGTCGCCAGAGAGATAACCACCAAAGCTGGCCAAAAGTGTACGGCTATTCGTCGAGTGATTGTACCCAACAATATGATCACCCCAACCGTTGAAGCCTTAACCGCCCGACTGAAAAAAACCACCATAGGCGATCCCACCCAAGAAGGTGTTCGTATGGGAGCCTTAGTGGGA
>PCTP01000226.1:1657-9778 GCA_002770795.1 Gammaproteobacteria bacterium CG22_combo_CG10-13_8_21_14_all_40_8
ATTTTAGGGGATATCAATCAATTTAATTGTGTGGGCGTTGAAGCGGGCAAAGGGGCATTTATGGCTCCCTCATTAGTACTTTGTGAAAATGCCTTACAACAAACTTTACCTCATGAGCTTGAAGCCTTTGGCCCAGTCAGTACTATTATGTCCTATCAGGATCTGGGACAGGCCATTCAACTGGCTAAAATGGGCAAAGGTAGTCTAGTCGGCTCTATCATTACTCATCATGATGACTATGCCAGAGATTTAATATTAGGTTGTGCTTCTCATCACGGCAGAATGTTAGTGTTAAATAGAGACTGTGCGGCTGAATCCACTGGCCATGGCTCACCTTTAGCGAATTTGGTTCATGGTGGCCCAGGTCGAGCGGGTGGCGGAGAAGAATTAGGCGGGATCAGAGCCATTAAACATTATATGCAAAGAACCGCTATTCAAGGCTCACCTACCTCCCTCATGGCAATCACCAATCAATATATTCGGGGGGCTAAAACCACAGAAGATAGAATTCACCCCTTCAGAAAATATTTTGAAGAATTAAAAATAGGTGATTCTTTAACCACACACAGACGTACAGTCACAGAAGCAGATATTGTGAATTTTGGATGTTTATCTGGTGATCATTTTTATGCACATTTTGATGAAATAGCCGCTAAAGATTCTTTCTTTGAAAAACGCGTCGCCCATGGATATTTTGTGATTTCAGCTGCGGCCGGAATGTTTGTCGATCCAGGACAAGGACCCGTTATTGCAAATTATGGTATTGATAACCTAAGATTTATAGAACCAGTCGGCATTGGTGATACGATTCGTGTTAAACTAACAGCGAAGAGAAAAATAAAGAAATCCAAGCGACCTGACGATAAATATTTAACCGGTGTTGTGGTTTGGGATGTAGAAGTCACTAATCAACATGAAGAAGCTGTGGCCATTTACGATATTTTAACATTGGTTGAACGCCAACATGATGACGACTGAGGATCAAAATAACCAAAGATGTATCAATTTAGCCTGAAACTCATTCAAGCTTTTATTTATTGGGGATGGTTAGCCACCATCCCGCTTTACGCAGGATCTGAACCTAATACCCCAATAACATCTCTAGGGACTATAAATTCTAAACCAATAATAGAAACTAATTCCATTGTAGCTACTGTGAAAAGTATTGAGATAGGACAGCAAAGATCGCTATTTTTGGAAGCAGAAAAATTTGCTTTGGCTGGAAATCTAGAACAGGTTGAAGAATTAAAGAATCAACTTCAAAATTATCCTCTACTTCCCTATCTCGACGCAGTCTTATATTCAAACTATCCACAAAAATTTTCTCAACAACAAATTGAAAGCTTTATCCAATCACAACCAGATTTAACACGCCAAACAGGTTTACTTGACAATTGGTTGCATAGTTTAGCCGACAAAAATGCTTGGGATACATTTCAAAAATATATGAGTCCAGAAGATGCATTAGATCTACAGTGCATTTATCTCGATCATGTGAAAATCAATACGGAACAGAAATCATTTCAAACTTGGAGAAACCAAGTTGCATCCATTTGGTTAACCCCCTACTCGCTACCTTCTGAATGCACACCATTATTCAATGCTTGGAAAAAATATGGCTTTTTAACAGCCGATCTAGTTTGGCAGCGCTTTAATGCAGCACTCAATAATGGGAATAGTAAATTTGCACATTATCTCATTCTATTATTACCCCACAAAGAGCAATATAAGGCACAAAAGATTCTGGGATATTGGAAAAAACGAGGAAAACTTCCTAAAGTTAAGTCTTTGTTAGATAAAAAAAGACTTTCACCTCAATTAGCCTTATCTCTGATCCAACGCTATATTTGGTCAAACCCAGAACAAGCGTCAAACAACTATCAACAGTTAATCGACATCTTGCCAATTAATAGTGATGTTATTCAACGAACTGTTGCATTAAGCCTTGCCACCTCTGATCAACCACAAGCACTTAATTGGCTACAACAAGCAGAATTAAATCAATCAGAGCCAGTTTTACGCCATTGGCATTTGAGTATCTTATTAAAACACCATCAATGGAATGATATTGAGCAGCTACTTGAAAACTACCTTGACTCTGGGTTTAATCATAACAGCTATCAATATTGGCTAGGCCGAGCCTATTTAGAAAACGATAAAATAATTAAAGCCCAAAAACAATGGAAAGCCTTAGCACAGATCAGAGATTATTATGGATTTCTGGCATCAGTAGCTTTGGATCAATCCGTTAGTCTGAATGAAGAAAAGATTCCAATGATGGAGCAAGAACTGCAACAATTCGAGTTAATTCCACAAATAAAACGAGCAACGGAATGGTTCGCTTTAGGACGATTTTTAGAAGCAAGACGAGAGTGGAGCAATTATATACAGAAGATTCATGGAGAATCCAGACTTATAGCTGCCCAATATGCCTTTAAAATCGGATGGTATGATCGAGCAATATTATTACTAGCCAACCGTCCATTTCAAAACTATTTATTCTTAAGATTCCCCATTCCTTATATGAAGCTGTATAAAAAAAGTAAAGTCCCAGCAAGTTATTTAATGGCGATTACCAGACAAGAAAGTATTTTTCAAATAGATGCCTACTCCAGCACTGGCGCCCGTGGCCTGATGCAATTAATGCCCTTTGTCGCTGAAATTCAAGCCCATAAAAATCGACTCACCTATTATGGGAAACAATCACTCTATGAACCTGAAACCAATCTCAGTTTAGGAAGTGCTCTACTTGATCAACTTTTGCAATCTTTTAATGATGATTATTTGTTATCTACGGCAGCCTATAACGCTGGCTCAACAGCTGTTTCTAACTGGATGAAAACAAAAGATGAGTTACAAGCGGATATTTGGATTGAGACTATTCCTTATGGAGAAACACGAGACTACATCAAACAGGTGCTCAGCTATCAATTAATTTACTCCATCATGCTCGAAGAAAATTTTTCTATTCTTAATTCTTTGATCAAGCCAATGTTTACAGGAAAGGTACATAACGCAATGGGTTCTGATACAAAGATCAGTGATGCAGAGTAACCGTTCATTCTAAGGCGTAATTCCGCCCCCTTCATTTTTGCCGCATACTTCTTCTCAACCAATAACAGATTAAGCGCCAAAATATGAATAGTAGCAATTGTAAGAATTTGTAACATAAGGATTTCGTGTTAAGCTTTGAGCCGTTGAAACAATTTCTTTCAAGTAGACGGGTTTGCCAGCTTCGCTGGGCAAACACAAAAAAACCTGATAAAAATCAGGCTTTTTAATTTGGCGTCCCCAAGGGGAGTCGAACCCCTGTTACCGCCGTGAAAGGGCGGTGTCCTAGGCCTCTAGACGATGGGGACTAGAGTAGTGTGTTTTGGTGGAGCTAGGCGGGATCGAACCGCCGACCTCTACAATGCCATTGTAGCGCTCTCCCAGCTGAGCTATAGCCCCTTTCAAAACAACGGTGCGAATTTTAGGGGGCGCTGGCTAAGCTGTCAACTGATTTCTAAAACTTATTACTTTGTACTGTGGTTATTTTACATTTTGTGCGCGGCTCTTGATCCATTCGATAGCAAATTCAATCCGCTTTAAAGAGCGTTCTTTACCAATTAACGCCATGGTGCCATCAATGCTTGGTGAAGCGCCAGCACCAGTCACAGCGACCCTAAGTGGCATGCCTAATTTTCCCATGCCAATTTGCAGCTCTTCTGCTATGGCTTCAATAATTTGATGAATGGCTTCTGCTGTCCAATCTTCAAGTTGTTGTGCTTTGTTGAAAAACTCTTCTAAGGGTTGTTGTGAACTAACCTTCAAATGCTTTTTGGCAGCATTTTCATCAAGTTCCTCAAAATCTTGATAGAAATAAACACTGGTTTCAGCCATTTCTTTCAAGGTCGTTACCCTTTCGCGCATTAAATCAACTAATAACTCCAGCCTTGGTCCTTTGCTCAGATCAATATTTAAGACATCGAAATGAAACTTAGCAGCTTTGGCTAATTCATCGGCAGGCAGCGTTTTAATGTAATGTTGATTGAGCCAGTTGAGTTTGTCCGTGTTGAATGCTGAAGGAGCTCTGTGTACATCAGACACTTTAAACAGCGTCATAAGCTCATCCATAGAGAAAACTTCTTGATCACCCTGTGACCAGCCTAATCGAACCAAATAGTTGATAAGTGCTTGTGGTAGATAACCCTCGTCTCTATAAGCCATCACACTCACTGCACCATGGCGTTTAGATAATCTTTTACCATCATCTCCCAAAATCATGGGGACATGGGCATAGCTAGGTATTTCAGCTCCAAGCGCTTTAAAAATATTGATTTGCCTTGGTGTGTTGTTAACATGATCATCACCTCGGATCACTTGTGTGATTTTCATATCCCAATCATCTATGACCACAGTGAAGTTATAGGTTGGTGTTCCATCGGTTCTGGCTATAATCAGATCATCTAATTCTTGATTTGAAACTTCTATATTACCTTTGATGAGATCTTTAAAAATCACAGAACCTTGTTGTGGATTTCTAAAACGAATCACATGAGGTTGATCTTCAGGATAATGCTCTAAATTTCGACAACAGCCATCATAACGTGGCTTTTGCTTATCCTGCATTTGTTGCTCTCGCAAAGCCTCAAGGCGTTCAATAGAGCAGTAACAACGATAGGCTTTTCCTTCGCTTACCAGTTGCCGAATGACTTCTTTATAACGGTCAAAGCGCTGGGTTTGGTAAAAAGGTCCCTCATCATGTTCTAATCCCAGCCATTCCATGCCATCCAATATAGCTTGAACAGACTCTTCAGTACTACGTTCTCTATCGGTATCTTCTATTCTTAAAATAAAGGTACCCTTATTTTGTTTGGCGTGTAACCAACTATAAAGAGCGGTTCTTGCGCCGCCCACATGTAAATAACCAGTTGGACTTGGAGCAAAACGAGTGATAACGGTCATAATATGCCTTATGTGATTTATAAAGGGGATGCAATGAGGGGATTATAACAAACTAAATTACACACCCCATAAAAATCTTATGTATAAAAATGATTAAAATTGTTTAGCCTTTAATCATTTTGACATTAAATGTCATTTTTTTTAAAAAAATTGAAAAAATCTATTGACCGATTTTCTTAACCTGCTAGAATCTCGCTCGTTGATTTGGGCGCTTAGCTCAGTTGGTAGAGCATCGCCCTTACAAGGCGAGGGTCACTGGTTCGAGCCCAGTAGCGCCCACCAAATCTTAAAAAACGCAATTAAAAATAATTGCGTTTTTTGCTTTTATTTGCACAAATAAATCTATTCAAAAAATAAGCAGATCTTTCACAGAAGGGCTTATCTTGGGACACCCATTTCTTTTTTTGGACACCCATTTCTTTTTTTGAGCATCTTGGTGAGCATCTTGGGACACCCATTTCTTTTTTTGTTACTAGTACCGCCCCAGCCCCCACAGCTACAGTCTAATGGGTGTCCTAGTACAACCTGCAGCTACTTGTCGACTTGCCGGAAACAAGGGATAAGTTCGAGCGATGCTTTGAGGTTACTATTTGATGGAAAACTGCCTGCATTCGCCGAATAAAATGAAAATTATTTTAGTTTTCTAATTAATACGCTGAGTAGTTACGAAACTAATTGCTATTTTTCACAGTATTAAGACTTTTTTAGAGATGCCACCTTGCCCATCTGCTCGATGATTGTTTGCTACAACCTTCAAATACCCCATTTTGGTTCCAATGGCATTGAATTGCACCATCTGTAGCTGTATTGAAAATTTTGCTTTGTACCTTTTTATATCGAGCCACTACCTTAGGATGCGGAAAACCAAAACGATTTAAATATCCACTACTAAAAATCACATTTTTTGGCTGTGTTTTATCAACTAAGTTATCACTTGAAGAGGTTTTGGAACCATGATGTGGTGCGATCAATACATCGACTGGATACAGTTGTTCTGTTGTGGCGAGCAATATTTCTCTTTCTTTTTCAATATCACCTGTCAACAAAATACGATGTGATTTATAGTTTATTTCCAATACACAAGAAAAGTTATTATCTTCTTGTAAATTGACCGCTAAGGTTAAAAAATGAAACTGACTCAAACCCACTTTTTGCGTGTTACCCACTTTTTTTTGATTGATAGTCTCTGAATTTGAAGGATATTTATTTTTAACTGGATGACAGCTTTTTTGAGTGAGTTTGCTATTGAGTGGTTGACCAGACAATAAGACAGTTTTAGGGAATAATTCTTCAATGGTTCTTAAACCACCCGCATGATCGTTATCACTGTGGCTAACAATTAACAGATCGAGTTTATCGATACCTTGTTGCTGAAGATAGGGGGTTACGGTTTGTTGGATAACTTGGAAGTTTTCATCTCCTGATGCCGTGTCGTATAAAACATTATGTTCCCCTTGCTGCCAGAGAACAGACAGTCCCTGCCCTACATCAAAAATAGTTAAATTAACACTTTGATCAGATTTATGCGGTATGAGTTGATAAAATAGAGCTCCAATTGCCAAAGTTAATGCCATTTTTTTTGAAAATAAGGGCTGTGGTAGTAGCAAACCAATACAAGCCATTGTGAGCAATATTAATGTGATATAATTAGGTACAATATGCAGACTCCATTGAGATAAGTATTTGGCCATCTCAAGGATTAAACTTAAAGACCAATCTGCAGGCGTCAATAACCATAATGCTAGGGAGTGAGAGATGAACAATCCTACAAAACCAAGCACTAAACTTGGCATCACAATAAATGTCATAATAGGTATAGCAATTAGGTTAGCAATCATGCCTAACGAGTTGATTTGGCTAAACAACATCATGGATAATGGGATCATCGCAACCCATAGTCCAAACGCCATCCCAATCCATTGGTAAAATTTGTTCCTAAGCGCAAAGACTCTCTCTACTTTATCTCCACGATCGAACTTGAAGTTTATTAATAAACTGATCACTAAAACAGCACCAAAGCTTAGCCATGTGGATGTATCAATGACCAATAATGGATTGACAGTCATCAAGATACTGCCGCTTAACAATAACACATCCAGTAAGGTCCATCTAAGTCTAAGCCATTGTGCTAAACAGTAAATGGTCAGCATCAGCATGGCTCTCAATGTTGGCAAACTCCATTGACTTAAGCTGGCATAAAAACTACAAATCAATAAAGCACAGAACCAACAAAAATCTTGGCGTGTTATCTGTTGTTTAAACGAACCTAGAAAAAACCATATTAGCCTCCCTAATATAAAACCCACCCAAGCCATCATGCCAATATGCAAACCCGAAATCGCTAACAAATGCGCCAATCCTGATTGCTGAAGACTGTTAATAGTGTCCTTGTTCAATAACGACTTATTGGCTGTAATTAAGGCGAAAATTAATCCTTTATTTTTAAATGTTGATTGTTGTAGCAAAATTTGAAGTCTTTTGACCAAACTAACCATCAAAGAATGATTTTCTTGCAAGAAAACCAAGGTATCTTTTGTACGAATATACCCCTTGCCCATAAGTCCTTTTGAAAAAGCATAACGATCATAATCAAATCCAACAGGATTATTGTACCCATGAATTCTTTTAAGCCGAACCGGAAGTTGCCAAATTTCTCCAACTTGAGGAAACTTTTGGGTTTTATCTGGGTCATACAGACGCGATGATGTTTTATTAAACGATTTATGCAAATACCAAGTCAATTGATAGCGAATCGGCCAGAGCGAAGCCATCCATTGGGTTAGGGCGTTTATATGGCGTGCTTCAGGCTCTAATATGACTTGATATTGTATAGAGGTTGAGTACTGCTTAATTTGCTCTACTTTAACCACAACAGTTTGCGTGGTGTGGTGAGATGGCATCTGTCGTATATAGTTCTTGTAAAACTGATATTGCAAAAATGAAGCGATCATCCCCAATGCAAATAACCAGATCAGAACCTTAATCGGTTGAAAAAGAAGGGTGAAGATAAAAATGATTGCTAGAATTGACCAAGGCCAAATAGACTGTGAAGCATCAGGTAGTGCCCAGTAAATAGAAATACCAAAAATATACGCTATCATCCTTGAACGCATGGTAGAATCCTTTAACTATCAAAATTTTGTAGCCTTCGGCTCAATCCTTGTACAGATACTA
>PCTP01000163.1 GCA_002770795.1 Gammaproteobacteria bacterium CG22_combo_CG10-13_8_21_14_all_40_8
CTTCACCCAAAGTTTCAGTAAAATTTTATTGCCAAAGAGTTTTTCCATATTTAAACGAGCTTCTGTGCCAATTCTTTTAAGTCCTTGGCCCTTTTCTCCAATCACAATATTTTTTTGCCCAGAACGCTCCACTAAAATCAATGCATATATTTCAATGGTGCCAGAAGGTAACATTTTAAATTGTTCAATCTCAACAGAACTAGAATAAGGAATTTCGGCTCCCAAAGCACGCATAAGTTGTTCACGTATTATTTCAGCACACAAAAATCGCTCACTTCTATCGGTGATGTAATCATCTGGAAACATGAAGTCCATCTGTGGTAAAACTTTCTGTAATTCATACTTTAATTCAGGAATATTGATACCCTTGAGCGCTGCACCAGGAATAATTTCCTTAAAAGCATAGCGTTTTGAATGTGCCTCTAATGTAGGAAATAGCGCCTCTTTAGTTTCAAGTTGATCCACTTTATTAATAAATAGATAAACAGGCACATCAGTATTTTGAAGTTTAGATAACACCAATTCATCATCCCCAATCCATTTTCCAGCATCCACCACAAAAACAATGGCATCCACATCCAATAGACTACTGGATGCAGCACGATTCATATGGCGATTGATTAAACGGGGTTCATGCTTATGTAAACCAGGTGTATCAATAAAAACAAACTGGCAATTGTCTTCTGTTAAAATCCCCGTAATTCGATGACGAGTCGTTTGAGGCTTTCTGGAGGTGATAGAAATTTTCTCTCCAATTAAGTGATTCAATAATGTTGATTTTCCCACATTGGGACGTCCTACAATGGCGATCAAGCCACAAAATTGCTGCACTATTTTAAACCCTTAGTTTGTAAAATTTGTAGCATATTAGATGCTGCTTTTTGTTCTGCGATACGACGACTTTTAGCTGTTTCAGTGCAGGTTAAATTTTCATTTTTAAAAACAACCACACTACATTTCACTTCAAATTTAGGATCATGCATTTCCCCAGCTGTTGAAATAACTTCATATTGAGGCAATGCGAGCTTTCGACTTTGAAGCAACTCCTGTAATTGTGTTTTAGGATCTTTTTTTGCATCGCTTACTGAGAGATTTTCTAACTGATTACAGAACCAGCGATCGATGAAATCTCGAGCATGGTCAATTCCACCATCCAAATAAATTGCACCGATAATCGACTCTAAAGCATCTGCTAAAATTGAATCTCTCCGATGTCCACCACTTTTCATTTCACCAGGGCCTAAAATAAGGAACTCCCCTAATCCTAACTTTTTTGCAATAACAGCGAGAGAAACACCTTTAACCAATTTTGCCCTTAAACGGCTGAGTTCACCCTCGGCAGCTTTTGGGAATTTTCGATAGAGGCTATCAGCCACCACAAATCCCAATAATGCATCACCTAAAAATTCTTTGCGCTCATTGTTCTTTGCGCCACAACTGCGATGTCTTAGTGCAGTCTCCAATAAGTCCAATTGGTTAAAACTATAGCCAATTTTTTTTTGCAATTCTATTACAGGAGTTGACATCAATTAATCTCTGAGGTCACTTCATAAACTACAACGATGTAAATATTGGCTGCAAATAATACACGGTGTTCATAGTTAACCCGTAAAATTTTAGAACCATTGCGTAGTTTTTCGATAATTAAATCTTTGTCTTGAACTATGTTCACATCATCAACTTCTAACCTTTTTTGAAATCGACTGCGAAGTTCTTTAGTAGAAATATCTCGTGCATCTGGATCTTCAGCCAAGGTTTTAATTGCAGATTTAATGGATAAATTTGTCATTACAACTTCTTGCATACGGATTGCAATGAGTGCAAAAAAAGCTACGAGAATCAGCAAAAAAAGCCAGCCTAATGCAGTTAAGCCTGATTGTTTTTTTGGGTTAAACTGATTGAAATTCTGTTTCATGCTACTCTCCAGATATTGATGTCAATTAAATGAAATTCTTTATTATTTTATAGCACCTATTCGAGAGAAATCTAGTTTATACTTTTCATCCCAATTAAAATGCATCCAAATTGCAACAGCTCGCCCCACCAAATTTTCTTCAGGGACAAAACACCAAAAGCGACTATCAGCACTATGTTCCCTATTATCTCCCATCGCAAAATAATGGTTTTGCGGAATAGTCCATTCATTGTAACCATTCATGCATTTTTGTTTGAAATTACTCACAAGCGTATATTCGTCAATAGTTGGATCATGCAAAATTTGATGAGATACACCTAATAAATCTTCTTCATATAAATCTAGTTTAGATCCATTTAGATCTTTGTAACCATCTCTTTCAAGTAGTTTAGCGGGTATTTTCTCTAATGCAGGACATGCTTGATCATTTTTAATGGCCAAACATGCTGGCTTGATATAGATATCCTTATCTTTGTAAACAATTGTATCACCGGGTAAGCCAATCACGCGTTTAATATAATCAATTTTAGGATCACCAGGATAGCGAAAGACAAAGACGTCCCCTCTTTGCGGTTCACCATAAGACATTATTTTTTGATGGTTAACTGGTAATTTAACACCATAGGAGAACTTATTCACTAATACAAAGTCACCAATTTCCAAAGTGGGTTTCATTGAACCCGAAGGGATCTTAAAGGGCTCGAAAAAAAATGAACGCAATATCAAAATAATTAAAATCACTGGAAAAAACGATTTGGCATACTCTACTAATAATGGATCTTGATATAAAATAGCTTGCTCTTCTTCAGCCAACTGGAGATTTTTATTTTGTATTTGAGAAATAGATTGTTTTCTTTTTGATTCAAAAGCAATTTTATCTATTAACCAAATCACCCCACTCACCGCCGTTGCTATAACTAAGACCAAACCATAATCCACAGAATCGGTGAAATTTCTAAAAAGAAAAATAATCAATAATAAAGGAAAAAGTGCTTTGGAATACTCCACATAAATCGGTTCACTTTGATTTGAAATTTTTATTTCATTCGTTGTTTTGCTATTTTTTTTCTGGTTAATGGCTACTAGCATACCTTTACGGCGCTGTGGATTCAGTACCAACAAATCCATTATCCAAACTAATCCTGTGATCAGCGTTAATCCATTTAATAATAAAGAGATATTCATTAATCTTTTCCTACATTTAGTACAGCAAGGAAGGCTTCTTGAGGCACTTCGACTCGCCCGATTTGTTTCATGCGTTTTTTACCTGCTTTTTGCTTTTGCAAAAGCTTTTTCTTACGTGAGACATCTCCTCCATAACATTTTGCAATCACATTTTTGCGTAATGCTTTTACAGTTTGTCGTGCAATAATTTGATTACCAATCGCAGCCTGAATCGCTACATCAAACATTTGTCTTGGTATCAATTCTCGCATTTTATCAACGATATCCTTCCCTCTATTTTGAGAAAACTCTCGATGAACAATAGAAGCTAATGCATCGACTTTATCACCATTGATCAGTAAATCCATTTTTATGACGTCAGCAGGTTGGAATTTCTTAAAATGATAATCTAATGAGGCATATCCTCGGCTGGTTGATTTTAATCTATCAAAAAAGTCTAAAACAACCTCATTCATAGGCAAATGGTAGGTTAAAGAAACCTGCTTTCCAAGATAATCTAATTTAACTTGGACACCACGTTTTTGCGAACAAAGTGTCAACACAGATCCCAGGTATTCTTGAGGAACTAAAATATTGGCCTCAACAATAGGTTCTCTCACTTCTTCGATATAATTAGGTTCAGGAAATTTTGAAGGGTTATCAACCAGCAGAATATCACCTTTTGTAGTTAAAACTTCATAGACTACCGTGGGGGCTGAAGTAATAAGCTCTAAATCATATTCCCTTTCTAATCGTTCCTGTACAATCTCCATATGTAACATGCCCAAGAAACCACAACGGAATCCAAATCCAAGTGCAGTGGAAGATTCTGGCTCATAAAATAATGAAGCATCGTTTAAACTGAGTTTACTTAGAGCATCTTTAAAGCTTTCATAATCCTCTGATGCAATTGGGAACATCCCCGCATACACTTGAGGGGTCACTTTTTTAAATCCAGGCAAGGGTTTTTCAGCACCCCCTTTAACATGAGTGATAGTATCACCTACAGGGGCACCCAAAATTTCTTTAATGCCAGAGACAATATAACCCACATCGCCCGCTCTTAATTCTTTACGATCTTCTGCTTTTGGCGTAAAAACACCGACTTTATCTACACCATGCACCTCGCCAATAGACATGGTTTTGACTTTATCGCCAACTTTGATGCAACCTTGTTTAATACGCACCAAAGAAACCACACCTAAATAGTTATCAAACCAAGAATCAATAATCAAGGCTTGTAACTTGGCATTAGAATCACCTTCTGGGGGCGGAATGTCTCGAACAATGCGCTCTAAGAGTTCATCAATGCCAATACCACTTTTAGCACTGCACTGAACTGCATCAATGGCTTCAATACCAATGACCTCCTCAATTTCTTCCGCTACCCTATCCGGATCGGCTTGAGGTAAATCTATTTTATTCAAAACGGGCACAACCACTAAGTTTTGTTCAATTGCGGTATAACAGTTAGCCACGGTTTGAGCTTCAACGCCCTGTGCTGCGTCAACCACCAGCAAAGCCCCTTCACAAGCAGATAATGATCGAGAGACTTCGTAAGAAAAATCGACATGGCCTGGTGTATCAATAAAATTGAGCACATAAATTTCACCATCTTTGGCCTTATACTTTAGGGTAACACTCTGCGCCTTGATAGTGATCCCTCTTTCACGTTCAATATCCATAGAATCAAGGACTTGAGATTGCATTTCTCTGGCAGTTAATCCCCCACAAGTTTGAATCAAACGATCTGAGAGTGTCGACTTACCATGATCAATATGGGCAATAATAGAAAAGTTTCGTATGTTTTTTTTGTATGGCATTTAAGAGTATGGCTCGTAATAATTCTTGGGTTTCTTAGGATAACGATAAATTGACAAGCATTTATAAAATAACTTATTTGAAAAATTCTGAGCTATCCGTTAAAAGGGTTATTTTAACTGATATTTGGATAAGATACCCCAAAATATTGAGTAAATTGGATGTTAAATGCAAGTATACCCGAAAGAGACTGCCACAGATCTAAGGCAAAAACCTCTCATCATCCTAAAATTTTTGAATAACGAGAGGTACCAACAAGAGAAATTACTCAGGAATGCTAATCAAAAATATACGTCGTCCCACTCTAGCTCGCTGTACCATCACCGGCACATCCGATCCCGGCTTTAGGGAAGCAATAATTTTTTCAAATTCTTTAACCGATCCTGTTTCTTCACGATCAACCGATAAAATCACATCACCGCGACGAATACCAGCTTCAGCAGCTGGGCCATTCTCTAATGAAATAACTAATACGCCCTTATCTCCTACAGCTTTTTGCTGTTCTTCCGTTAAATCTTGTAACTGCAAACCTAGTGCGTTACTCGAGGAATCCGCATCACCTCCCTCAGATTCTTCTGGTGAATTAGGTCGTTCACCTACTTTTACACTCATACTTTTACTCTTACCATCTCTCCAAATCAAAAGATTAACCTTCTCATCAGGAAGTGTCTGGCCAATCAAGAAAGGTAGATCTGCAGCCCTTTCAATAGTGTTTCCATTCACTTTAAGAATAACGTCCTGTTCTTTGAGTCCACCTTTTTCTGCAGGAGAATCCTTGCTAATTTGAGTTAATAGAGCACCATTCACTTCCCTCATACCAAAACTTTTCGCCATTTTATAATCTACATCTTGATAAGAGACGCCTAAATATCCTCTTCGCACTTGACCATTTTTCTTAAGTTGGTCAGCTACGCCCGTGGCCAGCTCAATGGGAATTGAAAAGGATATCCCCATAAATCCACCGCTTCGACTAAATATTTGCGAGTTAATACCAACCACTTGCCCTTTCATATCCACCAATGGCCCTCCAGAGTTGCCTGGATTAATCGCCACGTCCGTTTGAATAAAAGGCACATATAGTTCACCAGGTAATGTTCTTCTTTTAGCACTCACAATGCCTGCTGTAACAGTATGATCAAAGCCAAATGGGGCACCAATACCCAGCACCCACTCTCCAGGTTCTAAATCTGAAGAGTTCCCAGTTTTAACCGCAGTTAAATTATCCGCATCAATTTTTAATACAGCAACATCAGTGCCTTCATCAGTTCCAATAATTTTTGCAACATACTCACGCCTATCTGCCATGAAAACAGTAACTTTTTTGGCTTCATCAACCACATGACGATTTGTTAAAATATAGCCATCTGATGAAATTACAAAACCTGAGCCTTGTGCAACGGCTGGCGCTTGATATTCATCATCGTTGCCTGGAGCCCCGCGTCGAAACAAATGTTCTAAGATCTGCGCATTTTGGCTATTTTTATCTAATTTTCTCTCAACGGTAATACTGACAACACTCGACCGTAATCTCTTAGAAAGATCTTTGAAGTCGGGAAGTTCTGAGGCATAAACTCTGCCCAGAGAGACGATTAAAAAAGACAATAAAATAAAAATTATTTTATTTTTTTGAAGCATGTTTAGTTCCTCAATAAAAAATGGATGTCAGACACATTAATTTTCTGGCTTAAATTGCTCTACTGTAGGTAAAGTTCTAAGCATGGTAGGTTTAAATAATTGTAAAAAGAATTTTTTTCGTAACTGACTTTGCACAAAAAGTATCCCCAAGCCTAAACCGAAAACTGAAAAGGCAATAATCCAAAGTTCGTTAGATGTGGGAAGCAGTGAATCAGAAATAACGGCACCGAACAGTAAGCCCAGTAGAGGCACTAAGTATAAAAACAGTGAACCTACAGTGAGTGCAGACTCTGGTAAACCTAAGATAACCTGATCGCCTGCTTGTGCATTTAGCTCATTATCAACAGACAACTGGAATATTTTACCACCAAATAATTGATTAAAAACCCCTCCTCCGCATCCTTCACCGGCCTCACATCGAGCACATCCTTGACGGGAGATGGATCTACACATAGCTTTATTGGCAACAATCTCAATAACGGTCACTTGTTGTTCGATCATAAAATTTACTCTTGGGCAGTCGCAATATCGGTCGCAGGAATTACTGAACGAGCGATTTTATCGGCAACAGGCGTAGTAATGCTCCCCACCACAGTGACCCGTTTATCTTGCCATGCAATATCATAAATCAATGTTCCACCACGATATTCGGTGCGAGGTTCCATCGGTTCAGAATTTGTCATTTTTTCCACAAATACAGATAAAGTGGTCATGCCATCATTAAAAATCAAGTGGCTGTATTTTGATGCGTCTCGATTGGTTTTCATGCTTTCTGTTAATTCAAACCCTACAGGCAACCAGCCTACTGTCCAGCTACTTTTATTTACATTGATTTGAGACTTATCTAAAGAGGCCTGAACAGGGAGCTGTGAATTAAATTCAAAAACATTTTCTCTTAAATTCATATTCTTAGGAATATCAAAATCGGCGGCGCTCATGTCACCTTCCAAATGCAATTCCACAGTCATCATTTGTTCTACAACGCGCCCATTATTATCAATGGTATCCACACTAAGAGGAAGTCCAGAAAGAAAATCAACCCAAATTCGAGAGCCCAATCTTTCTCCATCATTCGGCACAAATAGCAATTGATAACTGCGACGACCCGCTATTCTGGAGGGTCCTGAAAGTAATATTTTATATTGTTTTTGATTTTTAGCTAACAAACTAAGCTGTCGTTGCCAACGAACAACTGGAGAGTCGTCATTGGAGGATAAATGAATCAGATCATTGTCCATAATCAGATAGGTATCGGAATTATGACTAATTACTTCACGACGAACCCCTTGAAGATTCTCCAATTTATCGAAACGATTACCCTCTTCATACAGATGATTCCAGCGTAATGAATCCACTCTGCCATCGTGTAAATAAACCAAAGATAAACGATAGTTACTATCAAGCATGGCATTACCCATACGAGACAGCATACTACCTGGATTTAATTGAATAGATTTTGAGGTTTTCTCCGAAGCGGTAGAAGTTTGGTTGTGTTCAGGTTCTGCCGCCCATAAAACTACCGGTTCAGCCGCACATAAGAGACTAAGATGAATAACAAGGCTGGTAATGGTAAGTTTTGACATGAACCTTAGCGCTTAGGTGAATTATCCAATGTAGTTATAGTATCTATCTCATTTACAACAGATTCAACAGGCTCATAGGGAACAGGTCCATAGCTAATCAGATTAGCATAAGGATACATGCCTCTAAATCCTGCTTCTGAGGCACTACGGCTATGCTGTAAGAACAACTGTTGCAGCCGTTGTTGCTGAACTAGATTGGGGGCATGAGAGGTCTGAATACGAACACTTGCAGGAACCACATCCAAAATTGTGGGTGCAAATTGCGCACTAAACTCTGTAGGTGATGATTGAATAAGTTGATTAGTATCATTTTGATAAACCCCAGTCACCACTAATGCTGCTACCGAAGCTGCGACACTAAAACCAAACACTTTTTTGATCCAGGAATTTCTTTTTTGGCTGGGATCTGTATCCACAAAAGCGGATTGATACCAAGAGGTTGGAGCCAAAGTATGGGGTTCTTTTTCAATTTGAAGTGCAATTTTTTCGGCAAAATCAAAATCAGCTAAATGGCCATCAGATTCAACCATCAGATCTTGAATAAGGTGAAAACGCTCCCACTGTGCACGATTCTCAGAAGAATCACACAGATTTTTCAATAACTGATGGTATTCAGCTTTGGAAAGCTCGGATTGAGTCAGCTCTGAATCCATCAACTCTGAAATCTGTTGCGTTATTTTAGAACTCATTGTTTTATCACCTTTGTTTTTACCTACACCTATCGACTCACATAAAAGCTGAAAGTTCCTAATTTTTTCAATTATTTTACTTAGTTTAGTGTAATAAGGGCTGAATCGCTTCGTCAATAGCCGATCTGGCTCTAAATATCCTAGAACGAACGGTGCCTACAGGACAATCCATCACATGAGAAATTTCCTCATAACTCATCCCTTCTAACTCACGAAGGCAAATTGCCGCTCTTAATTCTTCTGGTAAAGAGTTAATCGTTTTATCCACAAGAGTTTTGAGTTGCTCTCTAATTAGCAAGCGCTCAGGATTAGAATTATCTCTCAATGAATCCCCTAAACTGTAGTTTTCAGCCTCAGAAGAATCGATATCCGTGTCTGGTGGTCGCCTTTTCTTTGCTGTCAGATAGTTTTTTGCGGTATTTATGGCTATCCGATACAACCAAGTATAAAAGGCACTTTCTCCTCTAAACTCAGGCAGGGCTTTATAAGCCTTAATAAAAGCGTCTTGCGCCACATCCATCACTTCTGAATGATCTTTTACAAACCGGCTGATGGCATTTACAATTTTATGCTGATACTTGCGCACCAAAATATCAAATGCTTTTTTATCGCCTTTTTGTATTCGAACTACCAGTTCATGATCGATACTGGTGTTGGTCATATACTTTTCATCCTATCTTGGATTGACTATCTTAAATTCATGATATACACCCGTATTTTTTGAGGTATAACAAGTATAAAGGTAAAACTCATCTATGGGGTCTAATCTACCTTAATCCAATAGAATGCTGAGTATTGTTTGTTAAATAATATCTACTAATTTCAATTACTATCTGCAAGAGTACTAGGAGCCTGTCCAAGAATAGCGATCGTAGCGAGGGCAAGCCTGTTTGAGTCAGATTTTTCGATGGATTGAGGCGAATAGTCGCTCTATTTAACGAAATTCAT
>PCTP01000201.1:0-9684 GCA_002770795.1 Gammaproteobacteria bacterium CG22_combo_CG10-13_8_21_14_all_40_8
TTTTCTTCATAAGAAACATTGATGATACCACCTGCGTTAATCACATAATCAGGGGTATATAAAATACCACGGCTTTTTAGGATGTCACCATGTCTGTCTTCAGCAAGTTGGTTATTGGCTGCTCCAGCAACGATAGTGGCTTTTAAGCGTGGAATAGTTTCATCGTTTATCGTTGCTCCTAAAGCACAAGGTGCATAAACGTCTACATCTTGAGAGTAGATATCGTTGATATCTACTGCTTTAGCACCAAGTTCTGCAACTACTTTTTCTACTGAGTCTTTATTGATATCAGAAATAATAATTTCTGCACCTTCTTCAGAAAGATGTTTACATAAATAATAACCCACATGACCTGCACCTTGAACAGCAACACGGATGCCTTCTAATGAATCACGATTTAATCTATGCTTAACAGCCGCTTTCATCCCTTTGTAAACACCATAGGCTGTTACTGGAGATGGGTCGCCACTTTTGCCTTCTAAACCAAGAACATATTTTGTTTCTTGATTTACTAAAGCCATGTCATGGGGATTAATGCCTACGTCTTCCGCAGTAATATATTTACCGCTAAGGCTTTCAACAAAACGTCCAAATGCACGGAAAAGGGCATCAGATTTAGTCGTTTTGGGATTACCGATAATCACGGATTTACCGCCACCCATCTTTAATCCAGCTAATGCATTTTTGTATGACATTCCGCGTGATAGTCTGAGTGCGTCAACTAATGCGCCTTCGTCTGTATTGTATTCCCACATTCTACATCCACCTACGGCAGGGCCAAGGTTGGTATTGTGTACACAGATAATTGCTTTTAAGCCTGTTTCAACATCACTACAAAAAACAACTTGTTCGTGATCATCGTAAGCTCTTAAATTAAATACTGACATATCTAAACTCCTCCAGGAGGTGTGTATAGTAACTAAAAGAGAGTTCCAAGGAGATGAAACTAACCCATTAACAATAAATGAACACCCAATACTCAGTATATTGAGTGTTTTTACAACAATTAATTTAAATCGAAAGTAATACCTTGGGCCAGGGTCGCATGTTCACCCCAGAATATGGTGTTAGTTTGTCGCCTCATGTAAGACTTCCAAGCATCGGAACCTGCTTCTCTACCGCCGCCTGTTTCTTTTTCGCCACCGAAGGCTCCGCCAATTTCAGCGCCAGATGTGCCAATGTTGACATTAGCAATACCGCAATCACTACCAAGGTTAGAAAGGAATTTTTCTGCGTTTTTGACACTGTTCGTGAAGATGGCAGAAGATAAGCCGTGACGAACGTCATTTTGCATAGCAATGGCTTCATCAAGGGTTTTAAATGTCATTACATATAAAATTGGAGCAAAAGTTTCACTTTGAACAGCTTCGTAGTGGTTTTCTGCTTTAATCACTGCCGGTGTAACAAAGTTCCCTGGGCCATCGATTTGAGTACCACCAGTTAATAATTTTCCACCTGCTGCAACGGCTTTATCAATTGCACCTAAGAAACCGTCAATAGCAACTTGGTCTATAAGTGGACCCATCAGCGTTTTGATATCTAAAGGATTACCTATTCGAACTGTTTTATAAGCTGAAACAACTTTATCAATGACTTGGTCGGCAATGGCTTCATGTACAATTAAACGTCTTGTAGTTGTACAACGTTGTCCTGCTGTACCCACAGCACCAAATACGATAGAAGGTATAGCCAAATCTAATGAAGCTGATTCGTCAACAATCAGTGCATTGTTGCCTGAAAGTTCTAGTAAGCACTTTCCAAAACGCTCCGCAACCTTGGCGCCAACCATGCGTCCGATCAATGTAGATCCAGTAAAGCTGATTTTTGCTATTCTTGAATCTTCAATGAATTTAGTTGCTAAAAGATTATCTGGACCATCAATGAATAAATGAAAAATTTCAGGAAAACCAGCATCTTGCATCACTTTGTTGCAAATATTTTGAACTGCAATTGCAGTTAAAGGTGTCTTAGGACTTGGTTTCCATACCGTGATATTTCCACATATTGCCGCTAAGAATGCATTCCAAGCCCAAACAGCGACAGGGAAATTAAATGCAGACATGACGCCGACAATGCCAAGTGGATGATATTGATCGTACATTCTGTGCTCAGGGCGTTCGGAATGCATGGTACTTCCGTAAAGCATTCTTGATTGACCAACAGCTAAATCAGCCATATCGATCATTTCTTGCACTTCACCGTCGCCTTCCGCTTTAATTTTGCCCATTTCAAGGGTCACTAGACTACCTAGGGCGTCTTTATGCACACGAAGGGCTTCTCCCATCAGCCTGATCAGTTCGCCGCGCTTTGGTGCTGGTATTTTGCGCCATTCTTTTGCCGCAGATTCTGCGGTGGAAATGACTTTTTCATAATCTTGTTCATTGCTGGTATAAACTTTTGCGATCAGCTCACCAGTGGCAGGATTTAATGAGTCCAACAACGGTCTATTGGTATCGGTGATCCAATTTTCAGATCCCCCGAAATTAGTACCGAAATTGATTGGTTGAATACCGAGTTGGGTTAGAAAATCCATAGATTCCTCTCTAGTTTTGCAAATAAATTGGATGAAATTTCAGGTGAGTTGATACAACCCTGAAAAATTTGGCGCAACATTACCACCAAGTCTTAGCTGAAGCCAGTATAAATTTATTCAATTCGTGGATACTGACGTTGTTGTGAATTTAAATCAGTTAATCAAACAAAATATAGATTATATTTTGTTTTCTGGTCTGACCATTGTTATGATAAGTCTTGGTTAATAAAAAAAGCACTTTCGAACATTGTTTTGTTCGGGTAGAATATAACGATTATTTACCCGTTCCACCTCAAGATGCTTGTTGCAAAGTTTAGCTTGCAAAGTTTAGCCTGAAATTCAGAATGAGACGAAGCAAGGGTATAGACTTAAGTTTACTCAAGAAGTTCAGTGTAGGAAAATTTGTCTATATTGATTAAAGACGACTGCTGGACCGATGAACGATAAGATTTTTAATCGCGCATCTTTAGATTAATACCAATTTATTATTTTTTTAAGAGCGATAATATGACCCAAAATTCATCTCGTACTTCCAGTCACGCTGATTCAGAAAAAGATTGGAATAAAGAACAATACGTTGCAGCAATGAAGTATTGTCAGAAAAACCAATTAATAGTTGATAAATTTGACGCTGCAAATAGTCGTGTGTTACCACCCGTATTAGCTATTTGGAAAGTTCAGCTTAAATCAAAACCTTTAAAAGCAGTTTGGATCATTGGTGGTTCTGTTTTAATGGATCATGTCGATGCTTCGGTAGCGCCTGACGCTAGGGCAGCTTTAAAGCATTTTTCCTTGAATTGGCAATTGAGGGCCTCTCAACTTGAACAAGATTTAGCAAATAATGTAAATGTAAATCTATCTAAAGAAAAGCAACAAGAAGTGATTGATACCCTAGTCAGAAAAGCAGAAACACTTTATCAATTAGCGGATGATTCAAATATTTGGAATTAGTCTATTGGAAGAAGGCCTTGAGAATTCTAAAAAGCAATAAGAATGTGGTGCATTCGTACTCTATTCTGTCTGGAAGAGGTCTGCACCTCTCCCAAACCAACGTGCCTTCTTGCCTGGCTTCGCATGGCGATGCTTCGGCTGCGGCACTATTCCAGCCTAAAGGTCGGTGTCTAAAACCTGTCCTTGCTGGAAAATACTGCACATCTTCTGTCGTGATTAATATTTTTTTAACCAGAAGGTTTAAATTAATTTCTGCTTTTTTATTATTAGCCTATTCTTCAATTCAAGCTGAAGAAACTGTCCAAGAAGGGGTGAAGGATGTCGCCCCTTTTCATTTTTTGTATGAAAGTTCTCAGTCTAATTTACAGCAACTACCTGAAAATGCGAAATCCATTGCCTTAACTTCTGCCAGAAAGCTATTTAAGAGAACTAATGCTCACATAGCAGGAGCTTTTACTTTGATATTCCCAAATATTTCACAGGTGGAGCAAGAGGACTTCAAAGCGAATATGGGATTTCCTATTGATAAAAAAGTGAGAAAATTAGATCGATTTTTTTATCAACAGACACAACCTTATCATTGCCGATTTTTGATCTTTAAAGGGAAAGTTTCACAAATCAAAACAGAGTGGCAGCAATTTATTTCTAATACTAAACAGCAAGGTTTTCATTTAACTGGGGAAGCGAGAGCATTATTCGTTAAGTCTATTGATGATAAAACAGCCGAAGTGGAGCTTCAGTTAGGTATACTTCCTTAAGCAAATATAGCTGTATTTATTTCTAATCTAAATAAGCCGTCGTAATTGAGAATCAATTGAACTGAGAGCCCAAACAGTTTCAAATTGAATCATGAGTTGTTTGGCTTGATAGCTGTTATCCATTTCCAAACGACCTTCCCATTGGGTTTCTATTGAACGGTAATAGATAATTTTTTTATCCACAATCAGATAAGTTGCATAATCCCTTTTTGCATATTCTGCATCAGTTTTTTTGACTTCAAAAGCACTAGAGAGTCTTTGGATTAGTGGTATCAAACAATGCCCCTTGCGCATAACTTCTTGAGTTTGATGAACCAATAGCTTGAATTTTATTTTGCGATTATTTTTATATAATTCCAGAAAAGCCTGATAAATATCCATATTATTGGCAATCAACGGATCAAGCCCACTAGAATACCAATGAAGGCAGATTTTGGTTTGTTGTATGGCTTTTAATAAAAGAGCTTTGTTGTCTGATAATGCCGTGGCAAACTCGGTATGTTGTTGATTTGTTGAAGGAGAAGGATCTTGTTTAACCATGTTGTCTTAAAGGTTCTAAATTGAGTTCTAGATTTTTTGTTGTTGTTTTTGGTCGGTAGACCATACGTTGACAGGGTAATCCATCACTCATAAACACTGGCCCATCTACAACAAACTGGTGTTTCCTATAAAAGGAGAGGTTATCAAAATTAGCATGGAGGTGTAAATTGGTTATTTTATTTTGTTCGGCTTCTTTGATGAGCTTTTCGATAATAAGGCTTCCAACGTGATTCGAGCGTGCTGCCATGAGTACGGCCAATCGGCCAATATGACCACTTTTTTTTATTCTGCCAGTACCCACTGGATTGCCTAAATCATCAAATGCCAGAACATGCAGGCTTTCAGCATCATATTGATCTTGCTGATAACTCATCGGCAATCTTTGTTCTATAACAAATACTCTTTGCCGAATATGAGTCAATGTTTTCTTGCAATCATGCCATCTGACTAAGTCGACCTGGATCATCTATGCCCCCTAGCGCCAGTTTATAATAAGAAAGCTGAGCCCTCTTTAAGAAGTATAGGCATAATATTTATTAATTGTCTAATATTTAAACATTTTTTTATTGAAATGGGACTGTGTGAAGCTATTTTATCTAAAATTAAGGTATCAACCGCATCAATTTTAAATAATTCTCCATTGATATAGACATCAATAATATTTTCATCCACGACATAATAGGTCATTCGAGTATGAGGGGCCAGAATCCATTCTTGCTCAGGAGGAAGAGAGTGTATGTCTTCGATATATTGCATGGCATCTAATAACGCTTCGTCAAATTGTGGGTAAATTTTTGGTTGAGTTGTCACGCTAGCAAGGGCTTCTGCTAATAAGCGATCATTTTGCAGTAATTGTTGCAGTTTTTCTCTGACTTGCTGGACATCAGAGGCACGAATTGACATATTTGTGCCGGGTTTTCTACCTAAGTCAGTGTAGCGGTAGAGGCGATCCCAAGTTTGTTTAAGATCAGAATCGTCTATAATTTGCGAGAGTGTTTCAATTATATTGACTGCGGATGGTGCTCTAAAACCGATAGAGCAGGTGATGCATTCGGTGACTGCTGTTCCCCAATGAAGCCAGCCGGGAGGAAGATAGAGTATATCTCCAGCTTGGAACTCTTCATCAATCGTCGCTATAAAAGGTGAAACTTGTAAAAGATTATCGGTGACGCAGATATCTGGGGTATTGGAAGGGGGAGCAACTTTCCAACGGCGAGTGCCATTTGCTTGAATTAAAAAGACATCATATTGATCCCGATGAGGGCCTACGCCTCCACCTGGGGTGGCGAGACTGATCATGATGTCATCTAAACGCCATCTGGGGATAAAATCAACCCATTCTAGCAACTCTTGGAAAGGCTCCAACCAGATATCAACAGATTGAATTAACAAAGTCCAATTGGTCTCAGGAAGTTTGGTCAGTGTTTTTTCATCGAATGGACCTAGTTGTGACGTCCATTCTACTGATGACAAGGAGTGATTGTTAGGGAGCGATTGTATTAATCGGGATTCAATATCTTCTTCTAAAGCCAGACCAGCAATCTCATTAGCGTCTAATATCTGTAATGCATCAGCTGCAAATGCGCCTCGAATAATACAGGGCTTTTTTTGCCAATACTCAGCCATGAATTCTTCAACAGACATTGAACCGAGTAGCGGTGATTGCATGATATTTTCCTTAGATGTTTTTAGCTTGGGTGATGGCATTACCAATGTAGTTGGCTGGCGTTAATTGTTTGAGGCGTTCTCTTTCTGATTCGGGTATTTCAAGAGCCTCGATAAATGCGATCAAATCAGTCTGATTAATGCGTTTGCCACGAGTGAGTTCTTTAAGTTTCTCATAAGGCTTCTCAATGGCATAACGACGCATAACTGTTTGGATAGGCTCAGCAAGCACTTCCCAATTTTCATCCAACTCTTTTAAAAGTTCTGACTCATTGATTTCAAGTTTAGTGATACCTTTTAATGTGGCTTGATAAGCAATCAAACTATGGGCTACGCCAGTTCCTAAAGCTCTTAACGCGGTTGAGTCAGAGAGATCTCGCTGCCACCTAGATATTTGAAGTTTGCTGCCCAGATGGATAAATAATGCGTTGGCGATACCTAAATTACCTTCAGAGTTTTCAAAGTCAATGGGGTTGACCTTGTGTGGCATGGTGGATGAGCCAATTTCACCCGCAATGGTTTTTTGTTTAAAGTGTCCTAAGGCGATATAACCCCAAATATCTCGGTCGAAATCTATGAGGATATTGTTGAATCTTGTTAGCACATCATAGTACTCAGCCACGCAATCATGAGGTTCAATTTGTGTGGTGTAGGGGTTCCAAACTAATCCGAGGCCAGTGACAAAATGACTTGCCATCGAAGGCCAGTCTAATTCAGGGTAAGCGGACAGGTGGGCGTTATAGTTACCCACAGCACCATTGGCTTTTCCGGTAATTTCAACTTGGTTTAGTTGATTACGTTGGCGTTGTAATCGAGCCGCGACATTGGCCATTTCTTTGCCCATGGTAGAGGGTGATGCGGGTTGACCGTGAGTTCTGGTGAGCATGGGCATTTCAGCATATTGGTTGGCAAGCTGTTTGATCGCCTCAATAATCTCATCAAATATGGGTAATATGACCTTTGTTCGAGCTTCGTTTAACATCAATCCATAAGATAAATTATTAATATCTTCCGAGGTGCAGGCAAAATGAATAAATTCAGACACAGCTTGTAATTCAGGAAAATCAGCGACTTTTTCCTTTAAAAAATATTCGACAGCTTTGACATCATGATTGGTCGTGCTTTCTATGGTTTTAACTCTTTGTGCATCTGCTTGACTAAAATGGTTGATGATATTTTCAAGATGTTGGTTAGCTTCTGTTGAAAAAGGGGGGACTTCTTGGATGCCTTTGCAATCAGCTAACATTTGTAACCAACGTATCTCAACCACCGTTCGAAAACGGATCAGCCCAAATTCACTAAAAATCGAACGCAAGCTTGATGTTTTTGAAGCATAGCGTCCATCGACTGGGCTTATGGCGGTCAATGCAGAAAGTTCCATGAAAAATCCTCAATGTAATAATAAAACAATTAATGTGCCAATTTTACCCTAAACTCCAGTTGAAGGATATCCCAAGCCACTATATTAAAGCAGAGTTTATAGGACGAGATTAGGCTTCTGTGATCTTATTGACAGATGTTTCTTGAGAAAAGGCTAGGATATTTAGTGTCATAAAAACAGTAGGTTTGTTATAATCCTCAAAATGAATAGAGTTTGCATTCAATCTGATATGCCTAGGAGCCTGTCCGAGAATAGCGATCGTAGCGAGGGCAAGCTTGTTTGAGTCAGATTTTTCGATGGATTGAGGCAAATAGTCGCTCTATTTAACGAAATTCATCGGGAAATCTGGCCAAACGGGCTTGGCCGCAGTCGATCAGTCTATTCTCGGACAGGCTCCTAGATCTACCAAATTAAGGTTGTGTTTTTTTGTCGTTTTATCATGAGGATTATCAAGTGTTAAAAGAGTATCGTGAACATGTAGCCGAACGCGCTCAAATGGGCATTGTCCCTTTACCCCTCTCTGCTGAACAAGTTGCTAGTTTGATAGACTTGTTAAAAAATCCTCCTGCAAACGAAGCTGAATTTTTAATGGATTTGTTGACGAATCGAATCCCTGCCGGCGTGGATCAGGCGGCTTATGTCAAAGCTGGTTTTTTATCTGCTGTGGCTAAGGGCGAAACAATTTCTCCTTTAGTCAGTCAAGAAAAGGCGGTTGAACTACTCGGTACGATGCTGGGTGGTTACAACATTGCTACTTTGGTTCAGTTATTAGATAGTGACAACTTGGCGGAGCTTGCTGCCGAGCAACTGAAGCATACCTTATTAATGTTTGATGCTTTTCATGATGTGGTGGATAAATCTAAAGCGGGCAATCAACATGCTCAAGCAGTGATTAAAAGTTGGGCAGAAGCCGAATGGTTCACTTCGAAAGCGCCACTGGCCGAAAAAATTACCCTAACCGTATTTAAAGTGCCTGGTGAAACCAATACAGATGATCTTTCTCCTGCACCGGATGCTTGGTCTAGACCAGACATTCCTTTACATGCTCTAGCAATGTTGAAGAATGAGCGTCCCGGCTTAGAAGGTAATCCCTTAGAAACCATTGAACAGTTAAAACAAAAAGGTCACCCAGTGGTCTATGTCGGAGATGTTGTTGGTACAGGTTCTTCACGTAAATCTGCAACAAATTCTGTGATTTGGTTGATGGGCGATGATATGCCTGCTATTCCTAATAAGAAAGTCGGCGGTTTTTGTTTTGGTTCCGTCATCGCCCCCATTTTCTTTAATACCATGGAAGATTCTGGTGCTTTACCTCTTGAGATGGATGTTTCAAAACTTGAAATGGGTGATGTGATTGATCTTTACCCCTATGCAGGTAAAGTTGAGAAAAATGGCGAAGTGGTTGCAACCTTTAGCATTAAATCTCAAGTGATTTTTGATGAAGTTCAAGCGGGCGGGCGAATTCCTCTTATTATTGGACGTGGATTAACCACCAAAGCGCGTGAATTTTTAGGCTTATCACCATCCACTTTATTCCGTTTACCTACAGCGCCAGCCAAATCGACTAAGGGATTTACTCTGGCGCAAAAAATTGTAGGAAAGGCTTGTTTAACTTCTGGTGTTCGACCCGGTGAATACTGTGAACCTAAGATGACCACAGTCGGTTCACAAGATACCACGGGCCCTATGACTCGTGATGAACTTAAAGATTTGGCTTGTTTAGGTTTTATGGCTGATCTCACTATGCAGTCATTTTGCCATACAGCGGCTTATCCAAAGCCTGTAGATGTTGAAAATCAACATACTTTACCTGACTTCATTATGAATAGAGGCGGGGTCTCTCTTCGCCCAGGCGA
>PCTP01000201.1:9705-19431 GCA_002770795.1 Gammaproteobacteria bacterium CG22_combo_CG10-13_8_21_14_all_40_8
TCACAGCTGGTTAAATAGGATGTTATTGCCAGATACTGTCGGTACTGGCGGCGATTCACATACTCGATTCCCTTTAGGTATTTCTTTCCCTGCAGGTTCCGGTCTTGTTGCATTTGCAGCAGCAACTGGTGTGATGCCTTTAGATATGCCTGAATCTGTATTAGTACGTTTCAAAGGTGAAATGCAACCCGGCGTAACACTTCGCGATCTAGTGAATGCCATTCCTTACCAAGCCATTCAACAGGGTTTATTGACGGTTGAGAAAAAAGGTAAGAAGAATGTGTTCTCTGGGCGTATTCTTGAGATTGAAGGGTTGCCTACACTCAAGGTCGAGCAGGCATTTGAACTGTCTGATGCTTCTGCAGAACGATCAGCCGCGGGTTGTACTATCAAGTTAGGCCAAGAACCTATTATTGAATATCTCAACTCAAATATTACCCTGTTAAAATGGATGATAGAGCAGGGTTATGGCGATGCCAGAACCATTTCTCGTCGAATTGAGGCAATGGAAGCTTGGTTAGCTGCTCCTGTTCTCATGGAAGCTGATACAGATGCTGAATATGCCGAAATTATTGAAATTGATCTCAATGAAATTAAAGAACCTATTTTAGCTTGTCCAAATGATCCTGATGATGTGAAATCGTTGTCTGACGTTGCTGGCGTTCATATTGATGAAGTCTTTATTGGTTCTTGCATGACGAATATAGGTCATTATCGAGCTGCTGGTAAATTATTGGCTAAAGAGAAAAATATCCCAACCAAACTTTGGATCGCTCCTCCAACGAAAATGGATGAACATCAACTGCGACAAGAGGGCTACTACAACATTTTTGCTTCAGCTGGTGCTAGAACTGAATTACCTGGTTGTTCACTTTGTATGGGTAATCAAGCAAGAGTCGCTCCAGGCAGTACGGTGATTTCAACATCGACTCGAAACTTCCCCAATAGATTAGGTGATGGTGCTAATGTTTATTTAGGCTCAGCTGAATTGTGTGCTATTACCAGTATTTTAGGTAAATTACCAAGCAAAGAAGAATATATGAGTTATATGGCGCAGATAAACACCATGTCTGCAGACATTTATCGCTATTTAAATTTCCATGAAATAGCTTCATATATGAAAGCAGCTGCTTCAGTCAATATTCCTGTTATGAATAAAGTAGAAGTTAAAGCCTAACGATCTTGTTAGCTTCAAAAAATGCCTTTATCTCTTGGTTTTTATCATAGAGGTATCGGCATTTTTGTTTGAACAGCACTTTTAGGAAATATTTTGATAATGAAACCAATTAGTCTTTTTGTGGGCACTGTTTTTGGTCAAGCAGAGCAAGTGGCTCATAAGGTGAGTGATTATCTGAAACAACATGATTTTGAGGTCTATTTATTTAACCCCGGATCGGTAGAAGATATTAAAAATGCGGAAATAATTTTGATCTGTACTTCTACAACGGGTAGCGGTGATATACCCACAGATCTCGAAGATGTTTACTATGAGATGAAACAGGTTTTTCCTTTATTATCAGAGATACAATACGGGATTATTACCTTGGGTGATAGCTCTTATGGAGATACTTATTGTGGTTCTGGTGTAAAGTTTGACGAATTGCTGACGGAGTTAGGGGCTAAAAAAATACTTGAACCGCTTAAAATTGATGCTTGTGAGACGGCACATCCGGAACAGTCCGCATTGGATTGGCTACCAACATTTATTGATCATGTTCAATAACCTAAACATGCTAAAGGTAATGATTCTATGTGGTTACTAGTTTTCGCCTTTTTTACCACGATTATTGGGCCACCTTTGTATGTTTTTATGACCAAAAATAAGCAGGTCAAACGGGTTGCCGATACTTTTATTTTGGTGTTGACTGCTGGTATTATCTTGTTCCAAGTCCTTCCTGAAACTTTTCATGAATTGGGAATATGGAGTATTGTCTTGGCTTTTATCGGGACTGGATTACCAGGATTAATTGAATCTTTATTTAGGAGAGCAGCAGCGAAAACCCATGTATTTACGTTATCTCTGGGTGTTTTAGGGTTGATGCTACATGGCGTGATTGATGGAAGTGCACTAACCTTAGCCAATTTTCAACAAAGTGGTGAATTATTACCTATTGCCATTTTATTACATCGAACACCAGTAAGCTTAACCCTTTGGTGGTTAGTGAAACCTGAATTTGGTTCTCGCACTGCAGCCATGGTTATCTTGATGTTATTAACGGGTACCTTATTAGGCTATTTATATGCCGAGCAATTGATATCCAGTTTACAACAACCAGCTTTTATGGCTTTTCAAGCTTTGGTGTCGGGTACTTTGTTACATGTGTTATATCACAGACCGGGTCATTCTCATGGGCGTCACACTCACCCTGTGGGTGTGACATCGAACAAAGAAATCCATGATCATTCAAATAGTCTTAATGGTGAACTTGAATCATCAACAGAGCCTGATGAAGTGCTTTATGAACAACCTAGAAAAAGAATTGTCTTTGATCGATCTTTATTGATAGGCTCGACTTTAGCTATCCTGGTACTGATTGTTTTACTTCATCTGCATGATATTGTCGGATAGTGAAACCTTATTGAAAAATTGGAAAAAATTATGTCACAAAAAATATTAACCATGTTACAAATGCAAAATGAAATGAATGCTAAAGTACATCCGCAATGGATAGAGCAGGAGTTTGAATGGGATCGTGCTATTTGGATTGAATGTGCTGAGTTAATGGATCATCATGGATGGAAATGGTGGAAAAAACAATCTGCAGATATTGAGCAAATTCGATTGGAACTTGTTGATATCTGGCACTTTGGTTTAAGTCTATTATTACAGCAAGCACCGATCTCTGAATCTTTGGCTCAGCAAGTGTTAAATGAATTAGATACCGCTCAAAACAAAGAAAACTCGTTAGATTTTTTGAAGTCTGTCGAAGCGTTTGCTGCATTTACACTTTTGAATAAACAATTTTCTGTGCCATTATTCTCGAAGATGCTTCAAGGAATGAATATGGATTTGAATCAATTATATACCGCTTATGTGGGTAAAAATGTATTGAATTTTTTCCGTCAAGATCATGGCTACAAAGAGGGTAGCTATGTCAAAGTTTGGAATGGACAGGAAGACAACGAACATCTTGTCGAGATTGCAGAGCAACTTGATCCAGAGAAAAGCAGTTTCAAAGACGATTTATATCAACAATTAAAACAGCGTTATACAAAATTTACTCAAAACTGAATTAGCGGTATTTTATAGGGGGCGGTGTAGATGGAACTTCTTCTTCCTTTGATGCCATTGGCTCTAGGCTTAACGAAGATCCTGTGCCAGGAATAGAGGTTTTACTCACTGGTTGTTCTGCCTTTTGCGGCGAAGCTTCAACCTGTGATGGTTTTGATTTTTGCTCCAATGGAATTTCTTCCGAACCTTCTAGGGTCAACGACGATGATTTTTTATCGGTAGTGGATTTACCTTCAGATAATTGGATTTTTAATCGCAAATTATTCATTGAATCGGCGTTTTTCAGCGCTTCTTCCAGAGAAATTTTCCCCTCTTTATAGATCTTAAATAAAGCTGTGTCGAAAGTTTGCATACCTGATGCTTCCGATTTATGCATCACTTCTTTAATCTCATCAATTTTTCCATTCTTAATGAGATCACAAACCCTTGGCGTTCCTAGTAGGATTTCTATGGCAGCACAGCGTTTTCCATCTATTGTGGGAACCAACCGTTGTGAAACAAATCCTTTCAGATTTAAGGATAGATCCAGTAGCAATTGCTTATGGCGTTCTTCAGGGAAGAAGTTAATGATTCTATCTAATGCTTGGTTGGCATTGTTGGCGTGTAAGGTGGATATACATAAGTGACCCGTTTCAGCAAAAGCAAGGGCATGTTCCATGGTTTCTCTCGAGCGAATTTCTCCAATTAAAATTACATCAGGTGCCTGTCTTAATGTATTAATGAGTGCGTCTTCGTAACTGTCGGTGTCGACCCCAACTTCTCTTTGATTAACAATAGACATTTTATGTTTATGAACAAATTCCACAGGATCTTCTATGGTGATAATATGACCTGCAGAGTGTGTATTCCGATAGTCGATAAGCGCCGCTAATGAAGTGGATTTACCAGATCCGGTGGCGCCTACAAATAGGACCAAACCATTTTTTTGCATGATTAATTTGGTGAGTATTTCTGGCAGATTGAGAGATTGATAGCTGGGAATATCGACTTTGATAGAACGTATTACCAAGGCCACTTGATTTCTCTGCATAAAAATATTGACACGAAACCGTCCAATACCGGGTTCAGATATGGCCAAGTTCATTTCTGGTTTTTTTTCAAACTGGGCAATTTGTTCGGTATTCATGATGCTATAAGCCACTTCTTTCGTTTCTCCATTGACTAGAGCAGTTTGATTTAAGGGCACTAATTTTCCGCTGAATTTCGCACTCACTGGAGCCCCAGTGGTGAGATAGAGATCAGATCCATCTCTATCAACAAGTTCTTTCAGGTAATCTGTTAGCTGCATGTTTTGCGCCTCATATAATGCATTCATACTGAGTATAGTCTTAAATGTATAATATTCTAGGGTGAACTTTGCGAACTTAAGGGCAAAAAAAAGCCCTGAAATTTCATTCAGGGCTTTAATGAGTAAAAACTGAACTACCAGATTTTCACTCGATTTTCTGGAGCAATATACATTTTGTCGCCTTCTTTGACTTCAAATGCCTGATAGAACTGTGGCATATTCTTTAATGCACCAATGGCTCTGAAGTGACCTGGTGAATGAGGATTTGTTGCAACTTGATTGCGCAATGCTTCATCACGCATTTTTCCACGCCAAATTTGAGCAAAGCCGAGGAAAAAACGTTGATCGCCTGTCAATCCATCAATAACGGGAGCCTCTTGGCCATTTAAAGATTTTTTGTAAGCTCGGTAAGCGATGGTGATACCAGATAAATCACCGATGTTTTCACCTAAGGTTAGTTCACCATTGACATTCAAATCATCAAAAACTTTAAACTCTGAGTATTGTTTGACTAAACTGGCTGTTCTTGCTTTAAATGCTTCAAGATCTTTTTCTGTCCACCAATTTTTAAGGTTACCATCACCGTCATATTTACTACCTTGGTCATCAAAGCCATGACCCATTTCATGACCAATAACGGCACCAATACCACCATAGTTGACAGCGTCATCAGCTTCCATATTGAAAAAGGGAGGTTGTAGGATCGCTGCAGGGAATACAATTTCATTTTGGCTAGGATTGTAGTAGGCATTAACCGTTTGTGGTGTCATACCCCATTCCCATTTATGAATGGGTCCACCGAGTTTAGCTAACTGTTTTTGTTGGTTAACCTCTAAAGAGCGGTTAATATTTCCTACTAAATCTCCAGAATCAATACTGAGTGCACTATAATCTTCCCACTTATCGGGATAGCCAATTTTAGGGGTAAAAGCAGCAAGTTTGGCTTTTGCCGCTTCTTTAGTTTCTTCAGACATCCAATCTAAAGAGTCAATGCTATCAGCATAAGAGCCTCTTAGATTTTCGACCAGTTGTGACATACGAGATTTTGCTTCTGGTGTAAAGTGTTTAGCTACATAAAGCTGACCAATCACTTCACCTAAATTTCCATTCACTACGGAAACAGCACGTTTCCAACGAGGTTTTTGTTCTTGAGCGCCATTAAGAGTTTTTGAGTAAAAATCGAAGTTTTGCGCATCAAGAGGACCACTTAAATAACTTGCAGATGCGTTCAAAAGATTCCAACGAGTATAAGTTTTCCAATCTTGAAGAGAAGTGGCAGCAAAGACTTCGCCGAAACCTTGAATATAATCGGGTTGATTGATAATGATTGTGGGCTCATTAGCTACACCTTGAGTTTTCAGATAATTTGTCCAGTTAAATTTATCTGTTAGCTTGTTTAGATCTGCAACATTAAATTTGTTATAGCGTTTTTCGCTATCTCTGGTTTGAACTCTACTCCAATGGTGAGTGGCGAGTTTGGTTTCTAAATCCATAATGGTTTGAGCAGACTTTTTAGGGTCTTTAAAACCAGCTAAGCTGAACATTTTTTCAATGTGCTCGACGTAGGCCGCACGAATCTTTTTAAAACGTTCGCCATCATTAAAATAATAATCCTTATCAGGTAAGCCTAGACCACTTTGCCAAATATGTGTGGCATATCGGGTTGAATCCTTGTCATCAATACTGATGTAAAAGCCCAATGGAGAGGCAACACCATGAATTTCACCTTCTGCAAAAAGTGTTGCCAGATCATCTTTATTTTTTAAAGCGTCAATCTCAGCCAGCATTGGTGCTATAGGTTTAATGCCCAGTTTATCAAGTTGGTCTGTATTCATAAATGAGCGATAAAGATCACCAATTTTTTGTTCATTAGTGCCTTTGGCAGCATCTTTGTCTTTGGAGGCTTCAAGGATAATTGCTTTGACATCTTCGTCAGATTTATCTCTTAAGTCATAAAATGCACCAATGGTAGTTTTATCGGTTGGGATCTCTGTATTTTTTTGCCAAGTTCCATTCATATAATCATAAAAATCGTCTTGTGGATGAACAGACTTATCCATATTCGATAGAACGATGCCAGATTGTAGTGTGGATTTTATGGCAGTTTGAACAGGAGATTCCGTTTTTACTTGAGTGACTGCAGCGCTTTGACCAACAGTATTTGCCACAGTTTGATTTTGTGTTTGGTTATCGCAACCTGACAGAGCGACTAATGAGGTGCAAATAACACCCGTTAGTATTGATTTCATTGATAAAACTCCAATTTATGAGGTAGTAGTTATTTTTTCACCCCAGATACTACTGTTTTCTGGCTTAAATAGCCATAGGATGAAGTATCTTGTTACAACAAACCAGGCTGTTATAGCCAAGTTACTTGGCATCAGTGTTAAAATCCGTCATCATAATAGGATGAAACAAAAACCAACGCTTATATTTAATAATCGCTTCTTTAATGAACTTAAAGCAGATCCCATATTGGGTAACCATTGCCGTGAAGTCAATGAGGCATTTTATAGCTTAGTAACACCTCAGAACCCTCCTGAACCCAAATGGGTGAGTGTTTCAGCAAATTGTGCCGAGTCGCTTGGACTCAGCACAGAACAAATCACCTCAAAGCCTTTCCAAAATTGGCTTTCTGGTCGTTCTAATATGCAGGAGAGTCAAAGCTATGCCATGTGTTATGGTGGACACCAATTTGGACATTGGGCTGGGCAGCTTGGAGATGGTCGGGCGATTAACATTGGCGAAATTGTTCATCAACAACAAACCACAGCATTGCAATTGAAAGGTGCTGGATTAACACCCTATTCGCGTAATGGGGATGGTTTAGCGGTGTTACGTTCATCTATTCGTGAGTATATCTGTAGTGAGGCGATGTACCATCTAGGTATAGCAACCACCAGAGCACTAAGTTTGATGACTTCTGGTGAGCAGGTACTCAGAGATATGTTCTATGATGGGCATCCTGAGATGGAACCTGGTGCAATTTTATGTAGAACTTCTCCTTCATTTATACGATTTGGTCATTTTGAGATCTTTGCTGCAAGGGGGGATCTTGACAATCTGAAAACACTCGCTGATTTCACGCTACGCCACCATTTTCCTCATCTGCTTCATCATCCAGCGGATCTGGATGCCAAGAAGTATAAAATGTTTTTTAAGGAAGTCTGTCAATCTTCCTTAAAGTTAATTTTAGACTGGATGAGAGTCGGGTTTGTACATGGTGTTATGAACACGGATAATATGTCGATTTTGGGACTTACCATCGATTTTGGACCTTATGGTTGGTTAGATCATTATGATCCTAATTGGACGCCTAATACCACAGATTTCAGCCATCGAAGATACAGCTATCAGCAGCAGCCCATGGTTGCTCAATGGAATTTGTCACGATTAGCCAATGCTTTATTTCCTTTAATAAAAGATGCTGATTTCTTGATGAAGGTATTGAATGAGTTTGCTGAAGATTATCAGCAAGGATGGTTAGAAATGATGAGGTCGAAATTAGGCTTGGTTCATGATGATGCTGAGTCAGATGAAGATTTAGTGCTTCAACTCATGCATTTATTAGAACAAGTTGAGACAGATTGGACTTTGTTTTTTAGGCATTTGGCAGACATTGATGGTGATATCTCAAAAACTTCTTCGTCTGGAGATGATTTAAACAACATGCAAGATTGTTTTTATCACTTTGATGACTTGCCACAGGATTACTTGCAACAGTTTAAAGATTGGTTAAACAAATATAAAAAGCGGGCAGGTTCACAGCAGCTCTTGGATAAAGATCGCAGAATAAACATGAACCGAATTAATCCTAAATATATTTTTAGGAATTATCTTGCGCAAATGGCTATTGAGAAAGCACATGATGGCGATTATTCTATGATTGAAGAGTTAATGGAAACCTTGCAAAATCCTTACGAGGAACAGCCTGAACGAGAGAATTTTTCTCAAAAACGTCCAGAATGGGCGAGAACCAAACCCGGATGCTCCACTCTTTCTTGTAGTTCTTAAAACATGATCATGTTGAAATATAAAAAATGACTACTCAAACAGCAATGTATTCACAACATGGCCTTGCCTACTGGAAACTAGGGAAGCAAGGTACGCCCATTGTACTGATTATGGGGATCGGAATGTCTGGAATGGCATGGGAGCTACAATCAAACGAATTATCAAAAAATCATCAGGTGATGTTTTTTGATCATTTAGGATTAGGGCTTAGTGCGCCACTTAAAAACCAAAAAATAACGATGCAAAGGATGACAGAGCATGTTTTACAAATTATGGATGAACTTTCATGGAATAACGCCCATATTGTCGGTATCTCTATGGGGGGAATGATTGCTCAACACTTAGCCTTGTTAGCTCCACAGCGTGTTAGAACTTTGAATCTAATTGCTACAACAGCGGGTGGTCTGTCTGCGTTTATTCCCACTTGGAAAGGTCTTTCAGCCTTTGCCAAAGTGACGTTTGCCAGTAATGGGCATCAAAGACTACAAGCGCTCCAGCAATTACTGTTTCCAGATGGTTATCAGTTTAATCAGATCAGTTTAACTCATTTACTCGAGGTTTATGGTGTACAGGCAGCGCAAAAAACTCTGTTGAAACAGCTGATAGCTATACTTAAACACGATACCAGAGATAAATTACAAAAGTTAAGTGGTATTTTCACTCAAATTCATTGTCCCGATCAGGATGTAGTGATTGCTCCTGGTCAAAATTTGATATTAAATCAGTTAATACCCAATTCAACCCTGATTCATTATACTGAATCAGGGCATGGTGTTATTTATCAAGATGCACAAAAAGTGAATCAAAATCTAGAAAATACTTTTAGTTCCTATGATAATGAAAATTAATCGTATTTTCAAACTTCAACAATGATGGGATACTGTGGTAAAGTTGCTCTCATTCAAAATTAAAGGATTGGCTTCGTGTTCGAGTTATTAGTTGCAGGCGGGGTAATGATGATCCCCTTAAGTCTAGGTTCGATTTTGGCGATGGCTATTATTATTGAAAGATACTGGTCATTGCGTCGAGAACGTGTGTCTCCAAAACATTTGGTTGCCAGAGTATGGGCTTGGGCCAAGAAGGGCACAATTTCCAAGAAAAATTTACAGGTATTAAGAACGCATTCTCCTTTGGGCGTTATTCTGACGGCTGGTCTATTAAATCATAAACATGGCCGAGAAGTAATGAAAGA
>PCTP01000066.1 GCA_002770795.1 Gammaproteobacteria bacterium CG22_combo_CG10-13_8_21_14_all_40_8
TACATCAAGATGATGAAGTCACTATCGAGAGTTTACATACAAAATTCAAAATATTCGATATACCAGGACACACCAAGGGTCATATTGGCTATTTCAGCCAAAATCGCTTGTTTTGTGGTGATACTTTATTTGCTGGAGGCTGTGGCCGCCTCTTTGAAGGAACGCCACAACAAATGTTGCAATCTCTTGAGAAAATTGCAGGATTACCCCTTTCAACTCAAATTTATTGTGCTCATGAATATACCCTAAGTAATTTACGCTTTGCGCTCAGTGTCGAACCCAACAATTTGACACTACAAGAAAGATTCAAACAAACAGAGCAATTAAGAATGAAAGGCATTGCCACTGTGCCGAGTACCTTAACCATTGAATTAGAAACCAATCCATTCTTACGATGCGGACAAAAGGCATTGATACAAACAGCCTTGGCTCATTCCCAACAGTCTGAGTTATCTAAAACAGAGGTTTTCAGCATCATTCGTGCTTTAAAGGATAAATTTTAGCCCTATTTTAGTCTTGGCAGACTGCTTTCGCATTTTTCCTTTAGAAAAAGCGGTCAAACTAGGGTACACTTAACTCTAGCAGGTCAAAAAAACATCGTATTTGACAGTTTTTTTTCAAATAATTTAAGCTGAGTGTTTTGTATAAAAGCAAACTTATCAAACAATTAATGACCAGAAATCATCCTTTAGATCAACCTCAATGAGCCAGCCGTACATGAGTCCAGCTAAAAAACTATCGCCTATTTTCATCCTGTTGCCCCTCATGCTATCGAGCTGTCAGGCTCTGACTATTTTTCAAAAGAACTCCGTACAAGAAATGGTTCAATCTCAAGCATTCGACAGTGAATCGGAAGCCCAAAAATCATCAAGCAATGAACTTATTGCAGATGAGAGTTCACAAGACCCATTAAATAATACAGATACCTCATCAAAAATTATCCCAAACCTAGATGAGCAGTCAGAAATTATTCAGGATGCTCTGCTCCAATCCCTATCGGCTGAAGTTTCAAATGATGACTCAACTCAGGATGATATCAATTTACTGGATCTGATAGCCCAAGGCTTCGAGCTCCCTGTCACAGAAAATGAAGACGTGAAAAGCCAGATCAATTGGTATGTTTCCCACCCTAAATATTTAGAACGCACCTTCAATCGCGGCCAGCCTTTTTTATATTTTATTATGCAAGAAGTCCAAAAAAGGAATTTACCCCTCGAATTAGTGCTTCTTCCCATCGTAGAAAGTGCTTTTGACCCTTTTGCTTACTCACATGGCAGAGCATCTGGCATTTGGCAATTCATTCCTTCCACAGGAAAATTATATGGTCTCAAGCAGAACTGGTGGTATGACGGACGCAGAGACATCGAGGCAGCAACACATGCCGCATTAAATTACCTCACACAATTGAATAAACAATTTAATGGCAACTGGTTTCTAGCACTTGCCGCTTATAATTCAGGAGAAGGTAATGTTGCACGAGCTATAAAATATAATAAAAGCAAAGGCAAACCCACGGATTTTTGGTCTCTCAATTTACCCAGAGAAACACAAGCTTATGTTCCAAAACTATTGGCTTTAGCGCAAATATTAAAGAACCTAGCCAAATATCAAATTGAACTTCCCTTTATTGCTTACGAACCTTTTTTAGATAAGGTCGAAATAGGCTCGCAGATAGATTTAGCACTCGCTGCTGATCTATCAGAGTTGAGTATGAATGACATCTATCGATACAATGCGGCATACAACCGTTGGGCAACAGATCCAGATGGACCTCATAGCCTATTCATTCCTGTCGATAACGCTCAAATATTCCGTGATAAGCTGCAAAACTTACCCCCCCAAGCTCGCATTAAATGGGCAAGATACACCGTGAAAAGTGGTGATACCCTCAGTGAAATTTCAAGAAGTTTTCACACCACTGAAGCCTTAATTGCCAGTGCAAATGATTTACCCAATAACATGATTAAAATTGGCCAAAAGCTGATGATCCCTTCAGCTCAGCAAAAACTCAATCAATATAGCTTGAGTGAATCGAGTCGACTCAAAACGATCATATCTAAAAATCATCATGGCATTAAAACTGAATATAAAGTAAAAGAAGGGGATTCTTTGTGGGACATCAGTCGTCAGTTCAAAGTCAATGTGAGATCTCTGGCTAAATGGAATGGCATGGCACCTAGAGATAGCTTATCCGTTGGTAAAAAGCTGGTGGTATGGTCAAAATCACCTGCAACTCATGTTGAAAATGGCAGACCTAACACCCTCAGAAAATTAAGTTATAAAGTCCGGAGCGGAGATTCTATTGCACGCATCTCTCAAAAGTTTAAAGTCAATATCAAAGAACTGATGCAATGGAACAAATTAGATCCATCAAAATATCTTAAACCAGGACAATTTATTACTTTGTTTGTAGATGTGACTAGACAGTCTGGCATATAAAAAACCCCTAACCTAACGTTTTATCAAGCTTGGCGCATTGATCTGAATCAAGAAAATAAATATTCATTTATTTTGTATTATTTCGCTTTACTCCAGCTCATCACAACTATATATTGTATACAATGACTACATATACCACCATATATAGACAATTCAATCAATTTATATAATTTCTATAGGTGTTTGTATTTATTGAAAATACATGCCAGAAAACTTGTTTTCCAATAAAAATTAGCTGGCTAACTATTTCAATGTCGACTGCTTTCAAACAATATTTTTATACAAAAATAAATGAAGGACGATCTTATGAATGTTTCTTTACAGAAGAGGCCCAGTAAAAAAACTGGTCACACTAAATCCAATATGGTTGATATAGAATTTCAAGCCACATCTATAGATATTTGGCAAACCAAATACCAACTTAAAACCAAAGATGGCACCCCATTAGATCTCTGTATGGATGATACCTTTCGACGAATAGCTCAAACTCTAGCGGAAGTAGAAGAACCCTATAAACAAGAAACTATTTACCAAGATTTTTTGTGGGCACTTAGGCATGGTGCCATTCCAGCTGGGCGCATCATTTCAAATGCTGGTGCACTGGAGCATAAGCCTGCCACTTCAACCATCAATTGCACAGTATCCGGAACGATTAAAGATTCCATGGACGATATTTTATCAAAAGTTCATGAGGCTGGGCTCACACTAAAAGCGGGTTGCGGCATCGGCTATGAATTCTCAACCCTACGCCCCAAAAATGCCTATGTTTCAGGCTCAGGTGCATTTACCTCAGGACCTCTATCCTTTATGGATATCTATGACAAAATGTGTTTTACCGTTTCCTCTGCAGGGGGGCGACGTGGGGCACAGATGGCGACTTTTGATGTCAGTCATCCTGATGTCATGGAATTCATCAAAGCTAAAAGAGAAGATGGCAGGTTACGCCAATTTAATCTATCCCTGCTTATCACCGATGCTTTCATGCAAGCCGTTATCAATGATGAAGACTGGCCTTTGGTCTTCCCCATCACAGCAAAAGAAGTAGCAGCCGATGCCATAGATCTTGAAGACAGCCTTCAAGTGATATGGAGAGAATGGCCAATTACAGATGGCTATATCACCAATGAATTATCACAGGTTGCCTGCCGTATCCATAAAGTCATTAAAGCTAAAAACTTATGGAATCTCATCATGGCTTCCACCTACGATTTTGCAGAACCAGGATTTATTTTAATTGACCAAGTAAATGACAAAAACAATAACTGGTTTTGTGAAAATATTCGTGCGACCAACCCCTGTGGAGAACAACCTCTTCCTGCCTATGGTTCCTGCTTATTAGGTTCGATTAATTTAACGCGTTTTGTTAAAAATCCCTTTACCGAAAAAGCACAATTTGATTGGAATAACTTTCGTAAAATGGTGAAAATTTTCACCCGAATGCTCGATAATGTTGTCGAAATCAATGGATTACCTCTTGAAGGACAACGCGATGCGATCTTCTCTAAACGCCGTCATGGCATGGGCTTTCTCGGTTTAGGTTCAGCCCTCACCTTATTAGGTGAAAAATACGGCTCGGATAAATCAATAAAATTTACCGAACAAGTCACTAAAGAACTTGCTATTGAGGGCTGGAGAAGTGCTTTAGAATTATCTATTGAAAAAGGACCTGCCCCCATCATGAGTCAGGAATTTATCATCAACGCTGCTATGTTGAAAAAACGACCAGAGATGATCAAAGATGGCTACCAAATAGGCCAAAAGATTAAAGGCAAAGTTCTGCATGCTAAATATAGTCGTTATATGCAAAAGATAGCGGAAATAGAACCAGAACTAGTTGAAAAACTCGCCCAAGAAGGCGCGCGTTTTACCCATCATTCTTCTATAGCCCCAACAGGCACAATCTCTCTTTCTCTTGCCAATAATGCCAGTAACGGCATTGAGCCCAGCTTTGCTCATCATTATGCGCGTAATGTGATTAAACAAGGTAAGAAATCTAAAGAAAAAGTGGATGTTTTCTCCTACGAACTACTGGCCTATAGAACATTAGTCAATCCCAATGCCATGCCTTATTCAACGCAGCCAGCCGAACAGTTACCCGATTATTTTATCACCGCAGATTCTATCAGTCCCAAGCAACATGTGGATATGCAAGCTGCAGCTCAAAAGTGGATTGATTCATCAATTTCCAAAACAGCCAATGTGCCCACGGATTTTGATTATGAAGAATTTAAAGATATTTATTTATATGCCTACCAGAAGGGATTAAAAGGATGCACAACTTTTCGCTTCAACCCTGAAGTCTTTCAGGGCGTTTTGGTAAAAGAACAAGATTTGGAAAATACTATCTACCAATTTACCCTAGCAGATGGCAGCATGATTGAGCTCAAGGGGAATGAAGAAGTTGAGTATGATGGAGAGCTCCATAGCGCCGCAAATCTTTTTGATGCCTTGAAGGAAGGCTATTATGGAAAATTATAAATTAATCCACTTGGCAACTTTCTACCGAAGAGACTTATCCCATGCCTAAAATTATCAACCAAAAAATTATGTCTTACCAAGTTAAATCGTCAGACAGCAAAGAGCAGGATCAAAAACAGCAAAAATCAGACACTAGTAACATCGTTCATATGCATGAAAGTGTCAAACGCCCAGAGATGTTATTAGGATCCACTTATAAGATTAAAACACCTTTATCTGATCATGCCCTTTATGTCACCATCAATGACATTGTTCTGAACCAAGGTACAGAGCATGAACTCAGAAGACCATTTGAAATATTTATTAACTCTAAGAACATGGATCATTTTCAATGGGTTGTCGCCCTGACTCGTGTTATCTCAGCAGTTTTTCGTAAAGGCGGAGACTGTACATTCCTTACCGAAGAGCTAAAAGCCGTTTTTGATCCCAAGGGTGGTTATTTCAAACCTGGTGGGAAGTTTATGCCATCTTTGGTGGCAGAAATCGGCGATGCCATTGAATCTCACCTTAAAATGATAGGGTTATTAAAAGAAGACTCTCTGGATGAACACCAACAACTATTAGTAAATCAAAAACGCGCTGAATATGAGGCTCTTCATCATCAGGGCACTTCACCTAAATCTAGTGCAGATTTTCCAGATAGCGCTCAAATGTGCGTAAAATGTATGACAAAAGCCAGCATCTTAATGGATGGTTGTAGGACCTGCCTGAATTGTGGTGATTCAAAATGTGGTTAAGCGAGTAATAACTTCAAGGAATAACAAATTAATCAGAAAGGCTCACAAAGAAAAAATGGCTTAGGTGTATGAATCTCACTCAAAAAGTGGTATTTATATCCAAGCCAAAAAAAATATAATAAAAACTTGGAGCACACTTTGCTAACCAATAGAGCACTGATTGTCGACGACTCTAAAACAGCCTGCCTAGTCATGGAGAAGATGCTACTTCAGCATGGAATTGCTGCTGACAGTTGTTATAGCGGCCTTGAAGCACTAGATTATCTTAAACATCATGCCCCCTCAGTGATCTTCATGGATCACACCATGCCGGGGATGAATGGCTTAGAGGTGGTCAGAATATTAAAAGAATCACCGGCAACGGCAACGATTCCTGTTTTAATGTTTACTGCAAAAAGCGGGGAACTCTATTGTAGTCAAGCTCGGGCTCTTGGTGCTATTGATGTTCTCCCCAAAGAGTTAGAGCAAAAGCACATTGTGCAGGCTTTAACTCAATTGGGTCTGATGCCGACTCAAATTAAAGAGAAGGAAAATGAAAAAAAACTGACACTACATGAAGATGATGGGCTAGATATTGATATAGATTCCGATCTCAGCTTTACTTCACCAAAAACTATCGAAGAAATTGTCCTTAAAGCCATCTCTAATAATTTTAAATCCGTCATTCGCCCACATATCACTGAAAGAATGCATATTGGTTTTGCCCTGCAAAATGAACACCATAAATTAGAACAAAATCAGCTCACTACCAAGGTCGTTAAATCCATTGATACGGCTCTTCTCAATTATCAATCTCAGCTGGAGGAGTTAAGAGAAGACCTATTAACTCAACAAATTAATTTTGAAAAACGAAATCCCCCAGCAAAATGGATGCAGTTTTTGGGATTCAGCTTAACCATTGCAACCATCGCTCTAGCGACACTGATGATTAATGAACAAGAAACGGAGAGACAAAATGCCATAGCCGCCCTCCTTGCAACAACTCACCCAAGTATTCCATACAGTCAGCCTGATCCCATCAGAGAGCCCAAAAAATCTGAGATTTCAAAAAACACAAAAAAAGAAAAAAACCCTTCTGAGGCTGCAATTTCTCCCTCTCAAATAACAGCGGATATCCCTTTTGATGACGAACAAAAATTTGAAATCAAAGGATGGGATGAAGAATACAACGCATTTTTAGTAGAAACTCGCTTACATTATACTTTTTTCCTAACACCCAATGGACAAATACCTCATTTGCCTATCAAGATTTATTTCTTGGAAAAAAATTGTTTTGGTGACTCCTATATAGAACCCAATAATGGAACTGTCTTCAAAGGGTTCAACGAACAACTGTGGTACAGCTCACAAGAAGATCCGCAGCAGTCCATACAACCTATGTCAGTTTCTGTCAAAGATGGAGATTGTCAGAATTACGATGGAACCAGCATTGATGCCAAAATGATGCAAGAGAATCAAGTGAGACTAACGGGGGTAGAAGATAAGGAATATCCAATCAATTTTAATTTAATCAATCTATAAGTTTGCAACTTCGTTGCAGTTTTCCCGAAACATTCTGATTAACCACGCATTCGACAAGTTAATTTGTTTTTACCTGCCGAAATTTATGAATCCATATTTAGCATGGCTTTTTTAAACTTAGGATTGACAGGATAATCTCCAAACCAAGCTCTTAAAAATGCTTCATAAAATACAGAGCCTTTAATTTCTGAAATGGTGGTACCGTTCATGGAAACCCTGGTACCCATACTGGGAATATAATCGATCCAAATCTCATCATCGCGATGAATAGGATAAGCTTTCCAAATATCACCAAATGTTTTTAAATCCGCTTCGATTGACTTTATGATTTCGGGCGAATTATTAATGGTAATACCTTGATCAAGATTTCTAATCAAAGTTTCTGGGCTGAAAGTACTGGCTTTGCAATAGAATAAAAATCTTTTAGGTCCTTTATCTGCGAGTAATTCATCTAAGCTATGAATTTGTTTTTCCAGATATAAGCCGCCCACATAAATATCATGACCTGCACGTCTTTTAACACTAGCGCCGTTCAGGCGAATAGGATCAAGCTCTGGAGAAAGTCTTATAACTTCTTTCAGAGTGACCCCAGCCATATCCTTGGCAACTACCTGTCCAGTTAATATACTGATTAAGACTATTAAACAGTAACGACATAGGGGTTGCATAATTTTCACTACTCCAAACTTTTACAGACACTTATATACCACTGATACTTAGAGATACAGGTATCACTTTATTATTAACCTCAATAAACAAAATTTGAATACATTTAGCTTAAAGTGCTCAAAATATGTGTTATTAAAAATGAATAAAAACCGATGGATTCAACACTACCTTTATTTGGACATATATTCAAGGAAGTAGTTCACAATTTGAGCCTTTATTTGTTCTAAATCAATAAAAAACAGTAAATTGTTAAAGCGATTCGTCAATCAGATATTTAATGCCAACTCCATGCCCTGACGAATAGCTCTTTTGGCATCTAATTCCGCTGCCACATCAGCTCCTCCGATTAAATGCAAGTTAGCCTGAACGTTAGACGCTTTGAGTTCGTGATAAAGCGTTTGATTAGGTAGTTGACCAGAACAAAGTATCACTTGATCGACTTCCAAGATTTTTACTTGATTTTGTTTTAAAATATGTAAACCTTGATCATCGACTTTTAAATAATCTACGCCAGGCATATTGATAACCTTGCGTTGCTTCAAACTGGTGCGATGGATCCAACCAGTCGTTTTACCTAAACCCTTCCCCAAGCTAGTGGCTTTACGCTGTAATAAGGTAATTTCTCTTGGGGATTTAGGATGATTCGCTTCTGTCGCCAAGCCACCGCGATGTTGGTAACCTGTATCAATACCCCATTGATTGAGCCATAATGGAATATCTGATGAAGCGGATGGCCCCTCTTCGGATAAAAACTCAGCCACATCAAAACCTATTCCGCCAGCTCCAATAATAGCGACGCGTTTACCCACATTTTTTTTCTCTTTAAGTACATCAATATAGGTTAATACTTTGGGGTGATCAATTCCTTCAAAAGTTGGGATCCTTGGAACCACACCAGTTGAGAGAATAATCTCCTCATAACCTGCATTCCGCAAATCCTCAGCCGTCACTTCTTTATTGAGCACTAAATCCACAGACAATTTTTTCAGTTGATACTCAAAATATCGAATAGTTTCATAAAACTCTTCTTTCCCTGGGACTTGTTTAGCTATATTGAGTTGCCCGCCAATTTCTGCCGCCTTATCAAACAAGGTCACTTTATGCCCTTGTTGAGCTGCTGTAACAGCGAAAGAAAGTCCGGCAGGCCCAGAACCGATAACGGCTATTTTTTTAGCTTGAGATGTTTTATGGAAATTGAGTTCGGTTTCGTAACAAGCTCTAGGATTGACTAAACATGAAGCTCTTTTATTTGCAAAAACATGGTCTAAACAGGCCTGGTTACAGCCAATGCAAGTATTAATCGCCTCTGATTGCCCCTTTTCAGCCTTATTGACAAACTCAGCATCGGCCAACAAGGGCCTAGCCATAGACACCATATCTGCTTGGTGATTGGCTAAAATATCTTCCGCAATCTCTGGGGTGTTGATGCGATTGGTTGTAATCAATGGAATGTTAATTTCAGGCTTTAGTTTTGCTGTCACCCAAGAAAAGGCCCCTCTTGGTACCATAGTAGCGATGGTTGGGATCCTTGCTTCATGCCAACCAATTCCCGTGTTTATAATCGTGGCACCAGCGGCTTCAATCGCTTTGGCCAACTCAACCACTTCTTCCCAAGTTGATCCATCTTCAACTAGGTCTAACATAGATAAGCGATAGATAATAATGAAGTTATCTCCTACAGCCTGACGTGTTTGTCTAACAATTTCAATGGGAAATTTGATACGGTTGCTATAGTCTCCTCCCCATTCATCGGTTCTTTTGTTGGTTCTTTTAGC
>PCTP01000222.1:0-8197 GCA_002770795.1 Gammaproteobacteria bacterium CG22_combo_CG10-13_8_21_14_all_40_8
ATTGAGGCGAATAGTCACTCTATTTAACGAAATTCATCGGAAAATCTGGCCAATCAGGCTTGGCCGCAGTAGATCAGTCTATTCTCGGACAGGCTCCCAGGCAAGGCGTGTGACCCTTTTTACATGAATCATCTCTCTATTAAATCCCTGCAATCTGTTCCATGCGAAAATTTCATGGTACTCGATCTAACTGTTTCCAGACTTTTTTGTTCACTTTTTGAATCTTCTCTAAGTTAAAATAAATCCACAAGATCGTATCTAAGAAAGTTTTTTCACCCACTGAATGAGACAAAAACACTTCTCTGGCATTAGCAGCAATCGTTTGATGGCTCAAGGCAATGCGCAGCTCGTCTTCTTCTATGAGTCTTTTAGCTGCCGCCTCAAACTCTAAAATAGATTGAGCGCATAACCAGTTCGGCAAGCCCAATAAACGAATCATACCACTGTCTGCATGACTATGTATTTCGACACCATCTAGTGTCAACATAGGAAGCCCCAATAAGGAGGAGTCCACGATTCCGTTGGTCATTCCAAAAGGAAAGGTGCTGAAATGGATGTCGCAACTATTCAAATAACTCATGTAATCCTGATAATTCGATTGTGGAAAAACCACACAGTTTGCAAACTTATTCTTTAAATAGGCACTACAAGCTTGAAATAAAACACCTTTTACATTAGGAAAGAAACACAACTGAACCTCTTTTGAACTGGCTTTTGCGATTCTTTCACAACAATTGAGGAAATCTGAGTTGAGTTTAAAACAATGTGCTGGTATAGCAATTCGAATAAGTTCTGATTTTAGTTTGATCTGAGGCGTTGGAATGGGGTTATCATCATACAATGAAAAATTTAAGGCATTTTCATTGACAACCAATGTTTCAGAAAAACAACTAGGCTCACCTAGCAATTCTTGTTGTGCAATGCAGTAATCGATTTTAGAAGAATAGGTCGTGGCAGGATGTCCACCACTCATGAGTTGGATAGGTGCTAATCTTAGATTAGACAGCACCACACTCATTCTACTCATACCAATGCTAGGATAATAAATCATATCTGGTTTTAATTTGATGATTTTTCCAATGATAGATTTAATATCCTCATAAGAAAAATCTTGCTGGATACAATGATCAAATAGGCTTTTTGCTTTTTCATCGACTCTTTGGTTGCCATGCAACAAATATAATTTCAACTTTCCCTTTAATTGCATAATAGAAGGGGCATAACAACGATAAACAGCATGATTCGAACGAAAATCATCAGCTATCACCAGAAATATTGGTTGTGTTTTTTTTAAATCACGCCTTGTAAAGGGCTCTGAAACTTTCTTTAATTTTAAATAATCTGAAATAATCGCATTTAAGTATACTTTTATGCTGTGCTTTTCTTTGAGTGTTGCATAACTTGAGAACATATAGCTGGCAGAGAGAGTGGACATGGTCAGCGGGGTTAGCCTTGAATGCTCAATGAGTGATCCAAGTGCAAGTAGCTTATTTTTATTATGCATTGCAACATTACTTAAAACCAAACGTGTGCTTAACATGCCGCAGATGGAAGGAAACATAATGTCTTTAGGCAACTCGGAGAGAATATCAAACAATGATTGAGGTAATGAGTTTAATGTGGCGATGGCAAAAATTTTTCGTAGTAAATTATGTGAACTTTTTAACTCACTCTGCCTGACTTGTTTAAGTAAATCCTGAACAATAAAAGAGCTGTCTTCATGGCTGCTTATTTGAAATATAGCATTGATCTCATCATTATAAAGACAAAACCACTCAAAGCCTGTCTGGGAAAGGATAAAATGTTTATTTAAGAACAAGGCATGAAATGTTTGCACAATAACATCAAATGTATCCCTCTCCTGCCCTACCTCTTGAAAACTCAATTCTATACCCGTTCTAAAATTACTTAATAGATTCAAAAGCGTTTGAGTGGTGACTTTCACTTCACCTGATTTTGCTTGATTTAATAATAATTTAAGATTCATATCAGCTCTATAAAAAGTCCATTAACCTATTTACCACCATAATTAAAACAATGACCTACAAGGATCTTAACCAATTAAAAAGATAAAACTTGATACGATAGGGGATAAGATACATAGAAAATTTTTGAAGGTAAAAATAAGCCCTGTCCGCATAAGTCATTTGATAATGGTAGTCATTGACCGCTTTCATTCTCACATTGAGTGTAGTGGTTTCAATTAAACGACCTTTTACCTGAGATAATGACTGGGCACTGAACCTTAACTTATGTAAAGTTTTAGCTATGTTGGCAAACTTTCCATATTTTCCCATTTTAAAATAAAGATCATAATCCTCCACAGCAACTAATTCCTTATCATAACCGCCAACTTTTTTTAGAACATCCGCTCGACACATGGTAGATGGATGTGCAAAAGGGCTATACCTAAATAATTTACGTCGAATATCCCTATCCGTGCATGGATAGATTCTATTGTTAAGCTTTTCTAAATTTTCATCGCATATTTCAATAAATGTTCCACATATCACTACGGAGGGATTCTTTCGCATAAAATCAATCTGTTGCTCTAACCGAGATGGATAACTCCAGTCATCACTATCCATACAGGCGATATATTGACCTTGTGCTATTGAAATACCTTGATTCCTGGAAATAGAAACGCCTTGATTCACCTGATTAGTGATCACTTTTATTCTAGAATCTTTTTGTTGGAGCGCCAGCAAAATTCTTGGAGAATCATCTATTGAAGCATCATCAATAATAATGAGTTCAAATTGGTGAAAAGTTTGCTGTAAAATCGAATCTACCGCTTTATCTAGCCATTTCATCGCATTGTATGTGGGCATAATCACTGAAATTTGAATAGAATTCATTGTTAATTTTTTTACTGGGATATGAGTGAATAAAAAAAGTCAAAATTACCTTATCAATTGCTGTTTGGTTACAAAACCTTTAAAGGTGAAAAATGTAGCGATGAAAAGCAATGAAACATTAATAAGGGGTAAAACTAACATTTTAAATTGGAATCGAGTCTTTAAAAACACCCTCTTCGTATAAAGAAAAGAATAGATGAATATTAAAATAGCGCTAGCCCATTGCAAATATGGTATAAAAAGGCCAATAACTAATACAGGTCTAAAGTAAGTCAAAAGGTTAAATTGTCGAAGCATACCATATTTTCTTAATAAAACACCTTGAGCTTCTGCTAATTGAGCCTCTTTGTGAATCCATTTCTTTAAAGGAAAATATTTATCTAAGCGATGTAAATGATTGATTTTGATCGGAGCCGCAAGGGTTGAAAACCCTTTGCTTTCAATTCTTCGTTGAAGATCCGTATCCTCACCAGCTGAACGATAACTTCCACCATCAAATAGTCCAATATGTTGAACTAGCAAGTTTTTATTGATGCAGTCAAATTTACCAGTAAATTGAATCCTATCCCTATCAACGAGCCGGCTAAATAAACAACGTTGCCAGAAACTATACTGCAACCAAATCTCAAGTGGATGCTGGGTGATAGGATAACTTGCAATAATGGATTTATCCTGCAAAGGGCTATGTATTTTAGTAAAACTGTCAGGATCTATCAGTTCGATATCTTGATGCATCAAAATAAAATAACTGGATTGGCATTGATTTATAGCCAGATTGTAACTATTGGCTAAGCCCTGTGTTTGCTGATTTTGAATCAATTTGACAAAAAATTGAGTGCGATTAATATAATCCTGAACTAGGTTGACACTATTGTCAGTGGAGCCATCATCAATAATCAAAATGTCTCTTATAAGTGTTTTATTATTTTGATTTTCAATAGATTGTAAGGTCTTTAAAAGCGTGGTCTCACCGTTAAATACGACAAGTATCAGTGTGATATCGCCCTTGATTAGTAACGAAAATTGATGGGGATTATTTGATTTCACGAATGAGGTACAAAGGTCTTTTAACAACTTCTGTATGGATATGCCCAATGTACAGTGCAACAAGACCCAAACCCGATAACAATATGCCGATAAGAAAGGTATTAAAGACCACCACGAATGCCAGCGGTGTAAAATAATCCCAATGCAATATTTGAGCAGTCAACATGTACATTATCATTAACAAAGTGGAAAAAATAATGAAGAGTCCCATATAACCCGTTAATCTAAGCGGTAACAGTGAAAAACTCGTTAAACTGTTTATGGCAAGGCCAATGAGCTTATGTAAGGTGTACGAAGGTGTATCATGCGCTCTCTCTGCCGCTGTAAATTTAATGTGTGTTTTTCTAAATCCCATCCAGTCGATCAAGCCTCTAAACATACGAGTTCTTTCGGTAAAAAGAGAAAGCTCCTTAATGACTTTTTTATCTAATAAGCGATAATCTGTCCCATTAGGGGTGATTTCTACATCGGCAAATTTCGACATCATTGAATAGAAAACTCTCGCTCCAACTCTTCGAACCAAAGAGCTGCTTGGTGACTGTTCCCTTATTGTCGCAACCACTTCGAATCCATCCTCCCAGCGTTTTAAGATTTCAGGTAGAATTTCTGGCGGATGCTGTAAATCTGCATCCATAAAAATCGCGGCATCGACCTTACCATCTAAATATTCGACACCAGCAGTTAGGGCTATTTCTTTACCAAAATTCCTTGATAAGGCTAGGGCTTTCACTTTTGAATCAGTCAAACTAAGTTGCTCTATAATTCCCCATGAATCATCGGTGCTTCCATCGTCTATAAAAAGCACACACCATTCATAATTATCCAGAGATAATAAAACCTGGTTTAATTTTTCAAAAAAGTTAAACAAACCCCTGCTCTCATTATGAACAGGCACCACAATTGTTACTGACTTTTTTATCAGTTGGTTCATTGAGCGCCCCATAAATTCACTACTCCAGCCAATTCTGGAAGGCTATAGATTTCAGCATAACCAGCATGGAACAAATAAAAAACACCCGTCATGGCACTGTAAATAATGCACAGCATGGCTGAAAAAAGCAAATGGGGTTGATAAAGTTTTAATTGCTTATACTTTTCACTAAGAACCATCAAAACAAAGAGCATGAAATAAATACTCGCCACTAATATAGTTATTCGGCGATGAATATACACATGCACAATGGTTGCAACCAGCATAACCCATAGAAACCAAAATAAGGGGATGAGCCAATGTTTACTCTCTAATTTTTCGTTTGTTGTTTTTAATTTATAAAAGAATAAGCCATAAAAAAACAATGTCAAAAAAACCAATGGATTGATCAGTGGTAGTTTAACCCAAAGATAATACCAAGGTGTTGCTTGACCCGCTTCACAAAATTCGCAACGTGTTTTCTTTTGGAACTCTTTTAATTGCTGTGGTTGCATCTTTTCAAGCGCTTTTTGATAAGCTTCTGGTTTTGCTCCTTGGTGCATCAGTACATCACCTGTCGTTTGATACAATGGAATATACCAAGGCAGACTCATCATAAGAGCAGGTATCGCTCCGGCTAATAAAGGCTTCCAGAGCTTATTTTTTTCAAAAAGGAAAATGATAAATAATAGAACAGGAACAATCATGATTGACGTCACTTTTGAAAGCAAAGCAAAGCCTAAAAACACGCCAGACAGAAAATAAAACGGTAACTTTTTATTGGATGAAGTAGCTATCAATGAAAATGCAACCGACAAAGCCGCAAATCCTGCATGTAAATTATCAATCCATAATATCCCAGAGATATAAGTCATGATGGGATCGGTTGCAACGCCCAACAAGGGCATCCAGAATAAAGGGGATAGCCCATTCACTTGGTCATTCAACTGCAGCCTTTGTATCAGCCACCTGCCGATTAAAGCAACGGCTAAAATTGTCATCAAATGACCCAACCAAGAAACTAACACAGAGTATTTTAACGAATTGTGTTGAACAAATGGTTTGAGTAGAAACGCAAACATGGGCGGATGCACTGGCATCTCCCGATTAGCCCTTTCAAAATAGGTAGGCGTTTTTGCTAGGATAGATCCCTTTAGTGTATATTTTTGAGTATCAATCCAATTTTTTGTTAAATACCAAAAAGCGACCTCATCACCTTCTTTGTGGGATAGATTGAAAGTAGGGATTTTGATAAATGCTGAGAAAGAAATAATCAGTAAAGTCACAACCCAAAAATATTTGAATGATTGATTTGAATTTTCGGATTTTAGATCTTTTTCTTGTTGTTTTAACAACTCATCGTTTTCAGTGAATTGAGTTTCATATTGCACTGTTATAAAGTTTCCTTAACATTCTATTATGTTCAAACACTTATAATGATATTATAAAGACACATTTTTCAATTACCAGCATTCTATTATAAAAACATGCATTATAACCCAGAAATTTGTATTATGCTGGCCACCTTTAACGGTGAAAGTTTTTTGGCTGAGCAAATCGATAGCATCAGAGAACAAACTTATACAAAATGGATATTGCTAGTCCGAGATGATGGTTCTCATGATAATACGAACGCCATAATCTCAACATACAGCCAACTTGACTCTCGAATACGAATCGTTTCGGATGATACGATTAACCGCAACAAAGCCTGTGGTAATTTCTCAATTCTGATGACTCATGCAAAAAATTACCATGCAGATATATTTATGTGTTGCGATCAAGATGATATCTGGCTACCTCAAAAAATAGAAAGGCAACTTCAAGAATTTGAAAAATATTTACCTTCACTCTCAAGTCCCAGGCCTCTTTTAGTACATTCAGATCTTGAAGTGGTGAATGATGATTTGAGTCAAATAGCGCCATCTTTCATTCAATACATGGCGCTAAAACCCAAAACACAGAAACCTCTTATCTCTCTTTTCACCCAAAACATGGTCACTGGCTGTACCATGGCTTTCAATAGAGCCCTGCTAGATATTTGTTTACCCATTCCTAAGGTCGCTATTATGCATGACTGGTGGCTTGCAATGACATGTGCTTTGCATGGAGAAATCATATTCATAGACGAAACTCTTGTCAGATATCGTCAACATTCAACGAATACCATAGGAGCTCAAAGCTATTGGCGATCTGTATTCTCGATACACCAATGGATGAAGCGCTGGAAACAAGGCAATCAATATTTTTATCGAACATTAGCCCAAGCCCAAACCCTTTCAGAATCCCTTGCTGAGAATAATAAGTCTAAGCTCTTTAATGAACAAAATAATCAACTCTTAGAGTTTGTGACTATTTTAAAGCTACCGCGTATATCGCGATTAAAATCTATGCTCCATTTAAAACTAGCCCAAGCCAATTGGCTAACTAATGTTGTACTCGTGGTAAGATTGCTTATTTTATCGCCATTAGAATAAGCAACCTCATATCAAACTTTCCTTCAAACTTATTTCTTTGCCATTCGGATTATCTTCCCCCTTAGTCAGGAGCTCCCACTTTTTTTCAAGAGGACGGGGGTGCAAGCTTCGCTGGGCAAAAAAAAAGGAGAGTATATGCTCTCCTTTTTTACCGTTAAAAGATCAGGTATTACAACTTGGCCATTAACTGATTTTAGTACTTATAAGCGTCTCGCTTAAAAGGACCATCCACTGAAACATTGATGTATTCTGCTTGTTGTGGGGTCAGTTTAGTTAAAACACCACCAAATCCACGCACCATGTTAGCCGCCACTTCTTCATCCAGTTTTTTCGGTAAAACAGTTAAAGTCACTTCCGCATTTGGATTATCTGCAAATTTTTTCTCATAGAGATGGATCTGAGCTAACACTTGATTTGCAAAAGAACCATCCATAATTCGAGATGGGTGTCCTGTAGCGTTTCCTAAGTTCACTAAACGACCTTCTGATAACAGGATCAGATGATCATTTTGTGCTTTATTTCTGTGAACCAAATGAACCTGGGCTTTCACTTCTTCCCATTCCCAATTTTTACGCATAAAGGCTGTGTCAATTTCATTATCAAAATGGCCAATATTACACACAACCGCACCAGATTTTAATGATTGTAAAATAGCAGAATCACAAACATTGAAGTTACCTGTAGTCGTCACCACTAAATCCGTATTTTGTAATAGATCTTTGTTGGTATCTTCTACTTTTCCCGTGTTCACCCCATTGTTGTAGGGAGAAACCACTTCAAATCCATCCATACAGGCTTGCATTGCACAGATGGGGTCAATTTCAGAAATCTTAACGATCATGCTTTCTTGGCGTAAAGATTGTGCAGAACCTTTACCGACATCACCATAACCAATCACTAAGGCC
>PCTP01000222.1:8250-8973 GCA_002770795.1 Gammaproteobacteria bacterium CG22_combo_CG10-13_8_21_14_all_40_8
ATGACGACAACCATATTTGTTATCGTTTTTAGATTTAGTGACCGCGTCGTTAACATTAATAGCAGGCACTTTCAAAAGGCCTTTTTTCAACATTTCTTCTAAACGGTGTACACCTGTTGTGGTTTCTTCGGTAATACCATGGATATGGTTCAACATGTCTGGATATTTTTGATGAAGCATCAGCGTTAAATCACCACCATCATCCAAGACCATATTGGCATGCCAAGGCTTACCGTCTTTGAGGATGGTTTGTTCAAGACACCATTCATATTCCTCTTCTGTTTCGCCTTTCCAAGCATAAACAGCAACGCCAGCAGCAGCAACAGCGGCAGCTGCATGATCTTGTGTTGAGAATATATTACAAGATGACCAGCGTACTTCTGCGCCTAATTCAACTAATGTCTCAATTAAAACACCTGTTTGAATGGTCATATGAATACAACCTAAAATTTTAGCACCGGCTAAGGGTTTAGAGGCTTTGTATTTTTCTCTTAAAAACATTAATGCAGGCATTTCTGATTCGGCAATAGAAAGCTCTTTTCTACCCCAATCGGCTAAGTTTATATCTGCAACTTTATAATCAATAGTCATATTTGTTCCTTAGTTGTGATCCCCGAAAGGATAAGAAATTTTCACCACAGAGGATACCGAGAAAACAGAGAAAACACCAAGAATTTAAAGTGGCATGAGTAGAGACGAGTGAACTTTCATCACTAATGCTCA
>PCTP01000222.1:9010-9152 GCA_002770795.1 Gammaproteobacteria bacterium CG22_combo_CG10-13_8_21_14_all_40_8
TCATCTTTCTTCTTTTCCTCGGTGTTCTCGGTGTCCTCTGTGGTAATTCGTTCTTTATTTTTTTAAGTATGAAATCTCATCCCTTTGACAAAAAACTAAAGTGCTTTAGCTAAGATTGCGGCTTTATCGGTACGTTCCCATG
>PCTP01000222.1:9187-9568 GCA_002770795.1 Gammaproteobacteria bacterium CG22_combo_CG10-13_8_21_14_all_40_8
GCAGCTGTGGCTCGGTAAATTGGGCGCTTCAAGTCCAACATGTCAATTATACCCTTAGGGCGTAAATCAAAGTTTTCACGGACTAGCTTAGAAATGGCTTCATCACTAATTTTACCCGTTCCAAAAGTATTAATCGAAATGGAAGTAGGTTGCGCAACACCAATCGCATAGGAAATCTGGATTTCACAGCGATCAGCCAAACCAGCCGCAACGATATTCTTTGCCACATAACGTCCAGCGTAAGCGGCAGAACGATCGACTTTTGAAGGGTCTTTACCAGAGAATGCGCCGCCACCATGACGAGCCATACCACCATAGGTATCGACGATAATTTTACGACCCGTTAAACCACAATCACCCACAGGGCCACCAATCACAAAA
>PCTP01000075.1 GCA_002770795.1 Gammaproteobacteria bacterium CG22_combo_CG10-13_8_21_14_all_40_8
AGTTACTTGAAGGGAGTGACATTAGAAACTCTCACCGCGATTGTGATAGGGTTCAAGATCCCTATTCTCTACGTTGCCAACCTCAAGTCATGGGCGCAGTGCTTACGCAATTGCGTTATGCAGCTAGCGTGTTGCACACTGAAGCCAATGCAGTTTCCGATAACCCTTTGGTGTTTAGTGATGATGGCGATATTTTATCAGGCGGAAACTTCCATGCAGAACCCGTTGCTTTTGCAGCCGATGCCATTGCGATTGCCGCCAGCGAGATTGGTGCGATTGCCGAACGAAGAACAGCTCTTTTAGTGGATAAACATCTGTCAGGCCTTCCAGCGTTTTTGGTCACCAATGGCGGTGTGAACTCAGGGTTTATGATAGCTCAAGTGACCGCAGCGGCTTTAGCCAGTGAAAACAAATCCTTAGCCCATCCAGCCTCTGTGGACAGCTTACCGACTTCGGCGAATCAAGAAGATCATGTCAGCATGGCAACCTTTGCAGCCAGAAGATTAACGGATATTAATGATAACCTAAATGGTATTTTAGCCGTTGAATATCTCTCTGCGGCACAGGGCGTGGACTTTAGAGCCCCACTAAAAACCTCACCTATGCTGCAAGCGTTTTATGCTACCCTGAGAAAAGAAGTGGCTAATTACGACAAAGATCGCTTTTTTGCACCAGATATAGAAATAGCCAAGAGACTCCTAAAAGAGGCGGCATTGGTTGAAAATCTAAGCATCAAGCTATTAGCTTAAAGCCTTGGACAGGCTCCTAGGAGCCTGTCCAAGGCTTTCTTTTTAGAAAGATAAGCTTCAAAAAAAAGTCAAAAAAAAGCCCGGTAGTGATTGACAGATCAGGCCGGGCAGACCTCAACTCTAAAAGGGGAAGTGAGTTGAGCAAAATTGGGAAATAATCGCTGTTACTTACAAGGTTAGTCCATTCCGTTTAAAAAAAGTTCATAAATTGTAAAAATATTTTTTAACCATCGAAATCTAAGGGCATATCTGCTTGTCACATCTATATTCAGGCACTATGCTTACCATATAATGAAAAAAGCAACTTATTGAAGGAAACGCATGGATATCAATCTATTATTACGCTTAATGGCAGAAAAAAAGGCATCTGACTTATTTTTTAGTACTGGTGCTCCACCTCATATGAAAATTGAAGGAGTATCTACAGCTATTGGCTCGGGTGCTCTACCACCAGGTGCCATTAAAAAAATTGCTTACTCCATTATGAATGACACCCAAATCAAGGACTTTGAGGAGAATTGGGAAAGCAACTTTGCCTATACGGCAAAAAATGTGGGTAGATTTCGCGTCAATGTCTTTATGCAAAGAGGAGAAGTCGGCGTTGTTTTAAGGCATATTAATTCCGACATCCCGACGCTCAATCAGCTTAAACTTCCTAAGGTGATTTCGGGTTTGGTCATGGAGAGAACAGGCTTGGTTTTAGTCTGCGGCCCAACGGGTTCAGGTAAATCATCAACCCTTGCTGCGTTAATAGAACATAGAAACTCGGTGGATTCTGGTCATATCCTAACCATTGAAGATCCCATCGAATTTCTCTATTCGCATAAAATGTCCATTATTGATCAAAGAGAAATTGGTGTAGATACCAAAAACTATTCCAATGCACTCAAAAATGCCATGAGAGAAGCACCTGATGTTATTTTAATCGGGGAAATCAGAGATACTGAAGCCATGGAATATGCACTAAGCTATGCTCAAACAGGCCATTTATGTCTGGCCACCATCCATGGAAATAATGCCAAACAGGTACTGGAACGTATTAGAAATCTGTTTCCTAAAGATATGCAAGGCCACATTATGACAGAACTTGCATCGGTGCTAAAAGGCATTATTTCACAAAGATTGTTAAGAAATAAGGAAGGAAAAAGAGTACCAGCGCTTGAAGTCACCATGGCTGCACCAGAAATTGTCGATATTATCAAACGTGGTCAGTTAGATGAGCTATCTAAGGCCATTGCAGGTAATCGTATGGATGGTATGATGACTTTTGATCAATCCTTGTACGAGTTAGTCAATATTGGTGAAATTACTCAAGATCAAGCCATTAGCTATGCAGAATCCAAACATGATCTTTCTCTTAAATTAAGACTAAGTGGAAAGAAAACCACCCTGACGGGTAACAATACTCAATTTAATACAAAGCTCTAATCCCGCACGATTCGTTCCCACGCGGGAGCATGGGAATGAGAAATACTCAGGTTATTGGGTTATTCAATTTTTGGAAATAATAACCTGTCCATCCACAACATCAATAACGATTTTATCCCCATTCACATAAATCCCTTTCAGTAATTCTTGCGCCAATGGGTTTTCCAAACGTTGCTGAATTGCTCTCTTCAATGGCCTTGCGCCATAAATCGGATCATAACCTGCATCTGAAATCATGGTTAATGCCGCATCGGTGATGCTTAATTCAATCTCTTGATCTAACAAGCGTTTGCGCAAAATTTGCAACTGAATACGCGCAATATCTTTAATTTGCTCGGTATCTAAAGGATGGAACACCACAATATCATCCACTCGATTCACAAATTCTGGTCTAAAATGTTGTCCAACACTAAACATCACTCTGGACTTGATGGCTTCATAGCTTTCTCCCTGTTCTGTCATCGCTTGAATATCATCTGAACCCAAATTAGAAGTCATCACTATCACGGTATTTTTAAAGTCTACAGTTCTGCCTTGACCATCGGTTAATCGTCCATCGTCTAATACCTGAAGCAATATGTTGAAAACATCGGGATGAGCCTTCTCAATTTCATCCAATAAGATCACTGAATAGGGCTTACGGCGTACTGCTTCTGTGAGATAGCCGCCTTGTTCATAACCTACATAGCCAGGAGGTGCACCAATTAGACGAGCCACTGAATGCTTTTCCATAAATTCCGACATATCAATACGGATCATGGAGTCTGTAGTATCAAATAGGAAATAGGCTAATGATTTACAAAGTTCCGTTTTGCCCACACCAGTGGGACCTAAAAATAAAAAGGAGCCATTGGGACGGTTAGCATCTGAAATTCCAGCGCGTGAGCGTCGTATAGCATTAGAAACCAAAGTGACCGCTTCATTTTGCCCTACCACATGGGCATGTAACTCTTGCTCCATACGCAACAGTTTATCACGCTCCCCTTCGAGCATTTTGCTAATGGGAACCCCTGTCCATAGAGAAATCACTTCAGCCACTTCTTGTTCTGTGACCTTATTTCTCAATAAGCGCATATCTTGCATTTCAACCTGTGCGGCCATATCCAACTGTTTTTCAAGTTCTGGAATACGGCCATATTGAAGTTCGGACATACGCCCTAAATCGCCAGCGCGTCGAGCACTGTCCATTTCTAGTCGAGCTCGTTCCAAATTTTCTTTAATAGACTGAGAGCCGTGTAATGCTGCTTTTTCTGCTTTCCAGATTTCTTCTAATTCAGAAAACTCTCCTTCAAATTGTTGAATTTGATCCTGTAACTTTTCTAGGCGTTTCAAAGAACTTTGATCCGTTTCTTTTTTTAACGCCTCTCTTTCAATTTTAAGTTGGATCAATCTTCTTTCGAGTTTGTCCATCTCTTCAGGCTTTGAATCAATTTCCATACGGATGCGACTCGCTGCCTCATCGATCAAATCAATGGCTTTATCAGGGAGTTGTCTGTCAGTAATATAACGTTGAGATAAGGTTGCTGCGGCAACTATGGCTGAATCGGTAATATCGACACCATGGTGTAATTCATAACGCTCTTTTAAGCCCCTTAAAATAGCAATGGTGTCTTCTTCGGTAGGTTCATCCACGACAATTTTTTGGAACCGCCGTTCTAATGCGGCATCTTTTTCTATGTACTGGCGGTATTCATTGAGAGTCGTTGCCCCCACACAATGCAATTCGCCTCTAGCCAAAGCAGGTTTTAGCATATTACCGGCATCCATCGATCCCTCTGCTTTTCCAGCACCTACCATGGTATGTAACTCATCAATAAATAAAATGACTCGACCCTGTTGTTTTTGCAGATCATTTAGCACGGCTTTTAATCTTTCTTCAAATTCACCACGAAATTTGGCTCCAGCAATTAATGTCCCCATATCCAAAGAAAGTACCCTTTTATCTCTTAGACCTTCTGGGACCTCACCATTCACAATTCTTTGCGCCAAGCCTTCTAAAATGGCGGTTTTACCCACACCTGGTTCTCCAATGAGAACAGGATTATTTTTGGTACGACGTTGTAAAACTTGAATCGTTCTACGAATTTCATTATCGCGTCCAATCACAGGATCAAGCTTACCTTGCTCGGCTCTTTCGGTTAAATCAATGGTATATTTATCCAAGGCTTGGCGCTGTTCTTCGGCATTTGGATCATCCACTTGATGACCACCTCGAATTTTAAGAATTGACTCTTCAATTCTATTTTTTTGAGTATTTAATTTTTTAAGTAAATCACCTAAAGCCCCTCGATCTTCTAGAGCTGCAAGTACAAATAACTCACTAGAAATATATTGATCCTTGCGATCTTGAGCCAATTTATCGCAGACATTAAGCAATTTAGCCAAATCATTGGATACTCTCACATCACCATTGATTCCTTGAACTTGAGGCAATTTTTCCATGATTTCAAAGAGTCCTGAACGTAGTTTTTGAACGTCTACGCCAGAAATACTGAGTAAGTTTTTAACCGTTCCGCCTTCTTGATCAATAAGAGCACTCATTAAATGTACAGGATCAATCATTTGATGATCGCGTCCCACAGCCAATGACTGTGCGTCAGCAATAGCCAGTTGGAACTTACTGGTTAATTTATCCATTCTCATAGGAACCCCCAAAAAATATAATGTTACTTGATTAATGATAAGATGGAGGCAAGGAAAAAAGAATCAAGGGAGAGCAGTAAAATACATAGAATTATTGCTCAGTTTATTATTGAGGCTCTTCAGGTAGTCCCAATAACTCACAGGCAAGTTGATGTTGAATAAGCGGATCTTGTACTTCTTGTGCAGAGTAAACCTTAAGAGGGGATATTTTTACGCGGCCAGGCACAAAAACCGATGAAACCACCGTTCCTTGCATACTCACCCCTTGTATGTGGAAAGGATGAATATCACTTTTTGACAACGCAGCCAATTTAAAAACACCTTTTTTTAAGGGTTTAAACTCTTCATCCGCAAGATGTATTTTACCATGTGGAAACAAAGCAACCACTTCGCCTTGTTTTAAGTTTTTAAGAGCTTCGCGGAAAGCGGCTTCAACCCGCCCCAATCGATCCACTGGGATACAGCCTGCCAATTTAAACATTTTGTTTAAGAAAGGTCGCTCATATTCTTCCTTAGCAATCAGGAATCTTAAAGGCCGATCGCATGCCGCAATTAATAAAAACGGATCCAGGCCACTATAATGATTTGAAATCAATAACAAGGGGCCATTAGGGAGTTTAATTTTGCCAATGGCTAAGCCATGATACCATCGACAACAAAAACGGTTCCATCCATCCAACCAATTCATGACAGGATGACCCCAGTCTACCTTTTGATTGAATATCCCAATAAATACCATCACTAAAAATATTGCAGATAAAGATATAAAATAGATCATATTAAATCACCGAGGGCCTGGTTCGATAAATAAATGTCACCATTCTGCCTGTGATGGGTTCTCGTCGATAGGAGAAAAACCTTTGTGCGTCAGCAAAAGTACAGCAAGGAGTGTTCTCTTGATCTCGTGCCGAAAAGATCTGAGTGATCCCCAGTTCTTGCAGTTGATAAATCGCTAATCCCTGTAGATCGAAACGCCATTTATTATTCTCTTCTGCCTGAAAAAATGGCGCATATTGTGGATTCTTAATGGGTGCAGCAACAAAAGCTTCAAGAACATCCTCACCCACTTGAAAATTGGCTTGTGATAGGCAAGGACCTAACCAGCAAACCAAATCACTCGCCTCGCCTTGATGGGTTGCCACTAATTTTTGAATAATGTTTGCCGCTAAACTTCGCCACCCACAATGAACGGCTCCAATCCAAGTATTTTGCGTAGATGCAAACACAATCGGTAAACAATCTGCGGTTTGTATCACTAATGGAAGATGATATTGTAAGGTGAAAGCGCCATCGGCCTGTAGGAGGGACTCATCGACTCTTAAAGAAAATCGATCAACTTCTATCACTTGATCACCATGTACTTGGTTTAACCAAGCTGCAGGGTTCTCCCACGCCAAATAATCACTGAGTAATTGACGGTTCAGTCCCACATGACTCGGATTGTCTCCAACGTGCAATCCCAAATTGAGTTGATTCCAAGGAGCCAGGCTCATTCCGCCTATTCTGGTAGAAGTCCCAGCCATAATTCCTTCAACAGGTAGCTGAGCTTTAATCACGGAAGCTTCTGATAACATGGCCGCAGAATCACAAGCTAACATTATTCATCCATATCATCTTCAAGTACCGATAACAAGGTTGCCATATCCTCAGGTACGGGGGTTTCCCATTCCATCCATTCGCCTGATGTAGGATGCTCCAAGCCTAACTTTCTGGCATGTAACGCTTGTCTTGGAAAGTTTTTGATGGCCTCGACTAATGCATTTGAAGCGCTCATAGGGATCGAAGGCCTTCCACCATACATGGGATCCCCCACAAGTGGGTGTCCTAGATGTGTCATGTGGACTCTAATTTGATGAGTTCTACCGGTTTCAAGTTTCACGCGCACTAATGAATGGCTACGATAATATTGTTCCACTTGATAATGAGTAATTGCAGGTTTACCATTCATCACCACCGCCATCTTGACACGATGCACGGGATGCCTGCCCATATCTGTTCGAATAGTCCCAATTTCTGGCACATGTCCCTGGCAAACGGCCAGATACTCTCTTGCAAAAGCACGTTGTTGCAGTTGATTCACCAAATGGGCGTGTGCGATTAAATTTTTAGCCACTACCAATAAACCACTGGTTTCTTTATCCAGTCGATGAACGATACCGGCTCTGGGTACATTAATTAATGAAGGGAATCGGTAAAGCAACCCATTAACCAAGGTGCCATCTTCATTACCCGCTCCAGGATGAACCACCAAATCCTGATGTTTGTTGACGATAATGATATCCTTATCATCATAGAGAGTTTCAAAATCTATATCTTGAGGTATCCAGTCCCCTTCAGATTTCAACTCCGCTTTGACTTGTATCAGTTCACCACCAATCAAGGTGATTTTGGGTTTATTCATCAACAAGTCATTCACCAAAACATTATCCGCTTTGATCCATTTCTGAATTTGTCCTCGTGAATATTCACTGAATAACAGAGACATGACTTGATCAAGTCTCTTTCCCCCCATCGAATTGGGTACTTTAGCTTCTAATAAAATGGTATTGTTCATTCATATTCCTAAAAGACTTGCCGACCATTGGCCATACATTTGATTTCTAGACTCAAGCCTAAAATGTTATTACACAATACTTATGGAACTTATGACTATTCATCTTGTCGAAAAAATATTAAAATTCACCATGACGCTACCCATTGTACTCATTTTTAGAGTTTATTGGACAATCTAAATATGTGAGGTAGAATACAACCCGTCAGTTTAACAGCAGAGTAACCATATTTTACACATGAAATTTTCTTATTTAATTATTTTATTATGTTTTTCTCTTTTTGTGGGCGGTTGCTCATCGGCCAACAAAGCTGAAAAAAGTAGAATAAAACGACAAACCGCTCAAGAGCTCTATGAAGAAGCCAGGGTAAATCTGAATTCGCACAACTACAGGGCAGCGATATCTAAACTAGAAACCCTAGACAATCGCTACCCCTTTGGTCCTTATGCTGATCAAGCACAATTGGACTTGATCTATGCATACTATAAAAATAACGATAATGCCTCGGCTATTTCTCAAGCAGACCGATTCATCCGTCAACATCCAAGGCACACTAAAGTCGATTATGCCTATTATATGAAGGGCTTAGTCAATTTTACAGCTGAAGTCGGCTTTGTCCAAGAAGTGATGTCAGCTAAACTTGATGAAAGAGACGCAGGTACTGCCAGACAAGCCTTTAACGATTTTGCTGATTTAGTGAAAAAGTTCCCTGAAAGCCAGTATGCAGCTGATGCGCGCCAACGAATGATTTATCTTAGAAATCGCCTTGCTAGTTATGAATTACATGTGGCTGACTATTATATGGAACGGAAAGCGTACTTAGGCGCTGCAAACCGGGCTAAATATGTATTAGAACATTATCCCAAGACCACAGAAAATGCCCGAGCACTTTTGATTATGATGACCGCTTATAATGAATTAGGGATGAGTGAACTAGCAGAAAAATCTCGCCGAAGCTTAATCTTTAACTATCCAGAATATGCAAAAAAAATTGGCCTATAGGCGCGTACCTTATAATCGATAATCAACCACTTATAACCAAAAATTGTGGGTGGTATTTCATCAAATTAAAGTGCCAGATGATCCTCTTCACCTGTTCTAACGCGTATTACACGCTCAATAGAAGAAACAAAAATTTTACCGTCACCAATTTTACCTGTTCTGGATGTTTCTACAATGGCATGTATACAATCATCCACCATGGCTTTATCCACCACAACTTCAATTTTAACCTTAGGTAAAAAATCCACCATATATTCTGCACCACGGTATAATTCTGTATGGCCTTTCTGACGCCCAAAGCCCTTGACTTCAGTTACCGTCATCCCGTTAATACCCAAATCGGATAAGGCTTCTCGCACATCATCAAGTTTGAAAGGTTTAATAATAGCTTCGATCTTTTTCACAATAAACACCTGGGTTATAAACTTAATAGGGATCAAGATGAATTATGAGCGATTCCCTTTACAACGGCAACCTATATCAAAATGAATATATCAAAATAAAGTTAAAGAATATCAACCCCTAACTGATATCCAAACAAGTCTTAACAAAGTAAATTTGCTACAATAACTAAATGCTAATACCAAAGATCACTAATTTATGAGCGTGACGCCTCTCCTCCACCAACCCAGATTGGGAAGTTATGCATGGAAAGCATTACGCTATTTCAATGGCTATCGCCTTTTTGTGCCTCTACTTATTGGAGGCTTATACCTTTCATCCTTTGCCCCCAATTTTTTAGGGACTTCAAACCGATTTTTATTTGAAACTGTGCTAGTCAGTTACTTTTTATTGACATTATCTTCTATTTTTCTTATCCAAATAAAACCACCACCCTTTAATTATTTAGTAAGTATTTTAGTTAGCATTGATATTGCCTCAATCACCCTACTCATGCATGCAAGTGGAGGCTTAAACAGCGGATTAGGCATGCTGTTAGCCGTAAGTTCGGCCAGTGCCTGTTTGTTACTCGCTCATCAAATGGCATTAGGATTCGCCGCTTTCTCTTCCTTG
>PCTP01000268.1:0-6607 GCA_002770795.1 Gammaproteobacteria bacterium CG22_combo_CG10-13_8_21_14_all_40_8
TGGTCGGAGATGCAAACGCTGGGCAAGGATGCGGATTGGGGCTGGAGAATTAACACTCAAGATGGCGCTGAGTTTGAGGTGTTAGATTCAAAACGGCAGATTTTGGCAAAGGTTAAATGGTCATTAATTGGTGAGCATAATGTAGCCAATGCAGTTGCTGCTATTGCTGCAGCTAAGCATGTGGGTGTGCTTCCAGAATTGGCAGCTGAGGCGCTTGCTCATTTTAAGGGGATAAAAAGACGCATGGAACTAAAAGGGATTGTGAATCAGATTACGATTTATGACGACTTTGCTCATCATCCCACGGCTATTGCCACGACCTTGGCTGGACTTAGAAATAAGATGGCGTTAAATAAAATAAATAGCTCGCGCATTATAGCGGTGCTTGATCCACGATCAAACACGATGAAGATGGGCGTACATAAGGACACTTTAGTCCAAAGCCTTGAAACAGCTGATAAGATTTGGCTACATAAACCCCAAGATATTCAATGGGAAATTCAACCCTCTACAAAGCTCAATATCGCCTTATCTGTAGAGCAAATCATTGATGAGCTTTTGCAAGAGTTGCAATCTGGGGATCAAGTGTTAATCATGAGCAATGGTGGTTTTGGTGGTATTCATGACAAACTATTACAAGCATTAGAAGTCAAGTATGGGTGAACTAATGAAATCGATGGCAATATCTTTAGCGGTTACGGGTGCCTCTGGTGCGCCCTATGCACTGAGCCTACTGAGACAGTTATTGTTAGCAAATTGCACGGTACACTTCATGATCTCTGATGCGGCCAAGGTGGTTTTTGCCACAGAGAGCCAGATCAAATTACCCAAGAATAATGACGCCATCGCCGATTATTTAAGGCAAGCGGTGGGTGTAGAAAAGCTGGGAGAGCTAAATGTCTATTCAAAAAATGATTGGATGTCACCCGTTGCCAGTGGTTCGGCATGTCCTAAAACCTTAGTGGTTTGCCCTTGTAGCACTGGGGCCCTGTCTGCCATTGCTTGTGGCGCTAGTGATAATTTGATCGAACGTGCTGCTGATGTCATTTTAAAAGAACAAGGCAAGCTAATTTTAGTCACCAGAGAGATGCCCTTATCGGCAATTCATCTTGAAAATATGCTAAAACTCTCACGATTGGGCGTCACCATTATGCCTGCAAGTCCAGGATTTTATCACCAACCCCAAAGCCTGGATGATCTCATCAATTTTGTGGTCGCCAGAATTTTAGAGCATATAGGCATAGAGCAAACCTTGGTGTCTAAATGGGGATATGACCAGCCTAACCTGCCAACATTGTAGTTGACTCTATCTAGTTGTGAAGTGGAACGGGTATATGTCGAGGTTTGTGAAAATCTCAGCCTGTGGCGCTATCTGTTGCTTCTATCACTCCAAGTAAAACATTCAAAACCTCTGTGCTCTCGGTGTCCTCTGTGGTTCATTGATCTTTAAAAAACTATTTTACCACCGAGGGCACAGAGAAAGCATTGTGCTAACATTCAATAGCAAATTTTTTCTACCACTGTTGTGAAATGATAGGTTTATACCCGTGCTACCTCAAAATGCTTGATTTCAGCAAGGCTAGAAGCTGCTAGATTCGAGGCTTGAAATTTTAGGAATAGTTATTTATGTCCACGGATGGACTGTATGAAGAAAAAGGGGACTAACTTTCCAGCCAAACCATTTGCGCCCAATGCCAAACATCATCCCAAGTCTCTTCTTGAGGTTCTCCGTCAATCCAAAGTTGCACTTCACCAGATTGTGCGACACAATAAAATAGATCGCCTGACAGGCAAAGTGGTAGCAGATATCGAGGTAAACCATTGGCCCATGCTTCGGAGGTCACTTCGGGTAAATAGGTGTGTAACTGGGGATCTCCCGCCGTCACAGGTTCTAAAGAGCCGATGACTAAATCACTGGTTGTCATTAAAAATTCTTTAAAACTGGCTGGGATCGGCAATAGGATCTGCTCTTCCAGCTCGACTAAATCATCTTCATCAGGTAGATCGGATGACACCATTTGAGGAATAGCCTTTTGCTGTAGAGCGAGTAAAACTTCATCCATTTTTAATCTCTTTAAGGAGTAGAAAAACCACTTTGGATCATAGCATGTTTTAACTAAAAAAGATGAATAACAAGATGAATTAAGTTACCCTGTTCACCTTCTTCAAAAAAGGGAACAGATTGCATGCCAGCCTTACAAATTAAAGGGTTAAAAAAAATTTATGCCAATGGGGTGGAAGCCTTAAAAGGTATCGATTTACAAGTAGAACAAGGAGACTTCTTTGCACTCTTAGGCCCCAATGGTGCGGGTAAATCCACAACTATCGGTATCTTGACCTCTTTAGTGAGCAGCAGTGAAGGCTCAGTATCCATTTTTGGTCATGATTTAAAAACAGAGTTAGAACAAGCCAAACGCTGTTTAGGCTTGGTACCCCAAGAATTTAATTTTAACCAATTTGAAACTTGCCAACAGATTGTGGTGAATCAGGCTGGATTTTATGGAATACCGCGCAAAGAAGCATTAAAACGATCTGACGTGGTTTTAAACAATTTAGGGTTAGGTGATAAGAAAAAATCATCAGCTCGTATGTTATCCGGTGGTATGAAAAGGCGCTTAATGATCGCCAGAGCTTTAATGCATCAGCCCAAATTATTGGTGTTGGATGAGCCAACCGCAGGTGTGGATATTGAGCTCAGGCGCTCCATGTGGGAGTTTTTAATCGAGCTTAATCAACAAGGAACCACCATTGTCTTGACTACCCATTATTTGGAAGAGGCCGAAAGCCTGTGCCGTAATATTGCCATTATCGATCAAGGAAAAATCATCAAAAATACCAGTATGAAAGCATTGCTAAACAGTTTGGAGACAGAAACCTTTGTGTTGGATTTGAAAAACGACCATCCAAACCTGCACCTTTTACAAAATTATGAATACCAACAAATCGATGACAATACCCTAGAAGTGCATGTTAAAAAAGCTGATGGGTTGAATGCACTATTTCAACAACTGAGCCAACAAGGTATAGAGGTGCTCAGCATGAGAAACAAAGCCAATCGCCTGGAAGAGTTGTTTGTGAAATTAGTAAATGATGGAAAAAATCAACAAAGTGCAGGTCTAACATGATGAAAATGTTTAGTTATGAAAATCGAGTGGCACTGAAAAGTATTTGGATAAAAGAAGTGACGCGCTTTACCAGAATTTGGATTCAAACATTATTACCACCTGCCATTACCATGAGTTTATATTTTGTGATTTTTGGCAATTTAATAGGAAGTCGCATCGGTAATATGGGCGGCTTTAGCTATATGGAATATATTGTTCCCGGTTTAATTATGATGTCAGTGATCACTAACTCCTATTCTAATTTGGCCTCTTCATTTTTTAGTGCCAAGTTTCAGCGCAATGTGGAAGAGTTAATGGTGTCTCCTGTCCCCAATAGCATTATTTTAATGGGTTTTGTTGGCGGTGGCGTGATGAGAGGGTTGTTGACAGGACTGATAGTGACTACGGTTTCATTGTTCTTTGTAAAACTGCATATTCAACATCTTTGGGTGGTGGTGTTAGTGGTTCTTTTAACCTCAACAGTTTTTTCTTTAGGCGGTTTCTTGAATGCGATTTTTGCCAAAAGTTTTGATGATATTTCCATTGTGCCTACCTTTATACTCACGCCCTTAACCTATTTGGGCGGCGTGTTTTATTCGATTAGTTTGCTACCCGATTTTTGGCGTTCGGTTTCTATGGTGAATCCTATTTTATATATGGTCAATGGTTTTCGTTATGGATTTTTAGGAGAATCAGATGTGCCCTTATTGACCTCTCTAATAGTGCTTACCATTTTTGTGATTGTGTTAAGTTATTTATGTATGCACTTACTTAAAAAGGGGACTGGGCTAAGGAGTTAGCACCAGATTAGCGTGGGGACTGAGTTTATTTCTCCATAGACAATAGCCAGTTGTTGATATTGACTTGCTAAGGTTAATAGCGTTTTTTGTGGAATGTTGGCAATAAAATAACCCTGCTCATCAGGCCATTGATGATCGGGATCTAGATGAGTGGTTGGATAAACATTCCATTTTTGCTGCAACAGTTCTTGGTGTAACTGATGTGAGCGTTGTTGATTTTCGTTTATGCTAAGCTGACGAGATTGGGGATTATAAGCCGTTATAATCCCCCAATGCTGGATGTGGTTTTGGTCTAGCCAAGTTTGAAAATCCTTTTCTATTACGCCGATGTGTAAATCAAATAATTGAGCTGTTTTATGTTCAACCTTTGCTTGAACACTTAGCTGATAACAGGTTTTTTCGAAGGCGTTTTGTAGACTCAATCTTTAGCCAAATGTGCATTGATCTGTTGGCCGCCTAAAGCTTCAATCATATGCTCAATAAAAGCATTGAGTTCGATAACCATCACCGAAAACTCATGAGATAAACGCGCCATTTCCTCCTCTTTACTATATTCTGTATCCAATTCCTTTATCGCTGGGCTAAATTTAATGCGACTGAATCCACCTTCTTCGGTGATGGTGGCTTCAACCGCATCTTTCCAATTCACTCGAACTTTAACCGCTTGCTTTCCAGCTTCTAAATGCGCCATTACCTCATTGGCAGAAAGCTCTTGATTCTTAATACGAACAATAGCTGCTTCTTCATCGGTTGATCGCAATTCACATTCATTGGCTAGGAAAAGGTCATGATCATCTAAGCCATTTTGCAACCAATGGGTCATGGTGGCTGTGGGAGATGCTTTGGCCTCAAAAGGAATAAGCGGCAGTGAACCTAATGTTTCGCGTAACACTTTAATAAATTTTTCTGCTTTACTGGCACTGCTTACATCAATAACTAAGCGGTTATTCTTTAAATCCCAGAAGCCTTTAATATATTGAGATCGGGTAAAAGATCGGGGTAATAATTGTTCAATGATCTCATCTTTTAATTGGCGTTTTTCTCGAGAAAAAACACGTCGGCCTTCATCGGCTTGTTTTTGTTTAATTTTTTCCTCTAAGGCTTCTCTGATGACAGGCGAGGGCAAAATACGTTGTTGGATTTTAAGTTTTAAACCAATGGTTTGCCCTTGCTTATGATAGAGCAGTTCTTCGTCGAGAATTGGGGATGTCCAACCTAAACTTTCTGGTTGTTGGCTGTGACAAGGGGTAAAAGTAAACTCGGCTAGTTTTTGTTGTAATAGCTCTTCTACCAAAGCAATATCTTTGGTGAGCTGATAAACACGAACATTTTTATACCACATGGACATTGGACTCTTATGATTTTTTAATGCTGGGGATTATCTATTAATTGGACGGATAGTTCCAGTGGTCATTTTTGATCATTCATTAATAGCAACAACCAATCAAAACCTGTTGAAGGCTTAAAGCGGCAAGATTGGTTAACCACAGAGGACAGGAGAGCACAGAGAAATTCAAACGAGTTTATGATAGATAGCCTTGGTGAAGAAGCATGATGGTTCAGAAATAGAACCACTCAATAACCCAGATTTTCCTCTGTGCCCTCTGTGGTTTATTGAGCTTTAAGATATTTGAATTCATAGCAGCACCGAGGACATAGAAAAAGTTCGAGTGTAGTGGCCGTTCTTATCCACAACCGAGGTTATAGGAGTTTGTCCGAGAATAGGTGTTTAGGTAAGTAAGTCACGACTGGGATCCAGTTTTCGAGCCATGAGCTACCACCATGCTGATATTTTTTTCCTTCTGCATTAAGGCGGAATCCGTGATCAGAAAAAATGACAAGAGGTTGATCTGGTTGTAGCTGTGATTCAAGTTTGATCAGTTTTTGTTTTATTTCAACGGCGGCTTTTTCAATTAAAAAATCGAATTCAAAGCATTGTTGGTGGATTAGTTCATCCAGTACGTTTATTTTTTTAAAACTCATCATAGGGGTGTTCTGTTGCAATAAATCATAACAATGTTTGGTATCGCTGGGTTGAGAGGTGTTGGCATTGGATAACTTCAAAATTTTGGTTTCACCAAGTGTCCAGCCTTTTAAGGTTTGACTGAACATTGGCTCTAATGCCGTCCAAGTAAAACTAGCCATGGCGTCAACGATAATAAATTGTGCCTGAGGATGTTGAGAGATTAATTGATTGAGATAAGTGGGGAGATCAATTTGTTGATCCCTGACCTGTGATTGCGATAAGGCTTGAAGATGTGTCAACCAATTTTTTCCGAGTCTGCTTGATAGTGCATGATGGTAGCGGTAGCTGAGGGTTGTTAGCTCCATCAATGGATTGAGTGCCCACTGTACAGGTTGTTGCAGACGCTGGGTGATGAGTTTTATTAATGGATGTTGGTAGGCAAATTCAGGATCAAATGCCAATCGACCTTCCCATAGATCAATGGCGATATTTTGTTGTAAAGGCTTGGGGTAATTTAGCTGGTGTAAATTTTTTAGGGTAGATTCGAAGACCCATTCTGTTTGATAAGATGATAGCCAGTGAGCGTCAAAAAAATCAGGTAGGGTCTGACAAGATTGCAAACAGTGTTGCATAATCCAGTCTTGATGTTTTTTGTTGGTGGATGTTTTGGGTAAAGCGCTTTTCAAATCATCAAATCTGATCCAATATTCCTCAAAAGGCTGCAAATAGTTTTTTAA
>PCTP01000268.1:6724-7304 GCA_002770795.1 Gammaproteobacteria bacterium CG22_combo_CG10-13_8_21_14_all_40_8
TTCTTCATTTCCACCAAATTCTCCTAATGGGAATGACTCTTTAGGGTAAACCTCCATATGATTTTCTCTAATTCCACCCCTGAAGATGATATCTCCCTGATAGATATCTTCTCCTAGTTTACCAGCAGTACTTTTAGAACTAAATCCCAATCGTTTTTCCCACTTGGTATCTGGCTTAGAAAAATGACTTCTATTTTTTGCCCAAGTTACAAAATCAACAATTTGAACTCCAGCACTTTCCTTCGAAACTATTTCTAAGTTTATTTTTGGATAGAATTTTGGAATAGCATATAGGTCGTAACATCCCCAATCCAGACCTTTGAAGACATAATCAAAAACTTCGCTTATGGACTCTTTCGATACATTTGCTCTTTGCTCAATAAACAAGTTAACTTCATCCTTGGCCTGAGTAGTCATGACTGCTAGATAATACAAGCATTGTTTCCATGCCTTATCTCTACTTTCAGGATCATTTTTTGAATATGTATATTGAAAATTTGCGATTAAATTTTCCCTAATAGATGTGCAAAAGTGAGAATGTGCGTTCTGACTATCATCGCAAGCATGAAAATATCCATTG
>PCTP01000268.1:7413-9353 GCA_002770795.1 Gammaproteobacteria bacterium CG22_combo_CG10-13_8_21_14_all_40_8
CTTGAGGCTCGCCAGCTTCGGTCTCTTTGGGAGATGCAAGCTTAAAACTAATATCATTTATTGAAAATTCTTTCTCCCCGCCCCGAAAAAAGAAAAAACCAACCAAAATCAAAGCAACAATAAATACCGCTATTCCAATTTTAATATAACTTCTCATGTTTTCAGACTGTTGAACAATTATTTTTCTGCGTAATTTCAGCGTTTTGTTCAGCGTAAGTTCAGCGTAAAAACCTTAATAACGCTGAAGAAACGCTGATAGCTACGCTGAACAACGCTGAATTATTCAACGCTCCCATTTTTTTAAATCTCTCTACTTCTTATTATAACAAAAAACCCAGGGGGGCAAAACTAAAAGGCCAATTGAACAAAGTCTTTTAGACCGGTTCAATCTTCTCTTCTAAAAGGTATTGCAAATAATATTGAGTGATTTTTTTAAGCCCGTCCAAGTTTTGCTCCAAAAAATTTGAGCGGGTAAGCCCGCTTTCCTGAATATTAATTTTTAATTTTTCTAAAATTTCCTTTTTGCGGCCCAAAATCAGCCGCAAAATTTTAATGGCGTCAAGTTCAATTTCCCGGGCTTCCCTGTCTTTGTTTTTGCAAAATCCGCATAAAATTCCGCCCTCGCCAGCGCTAAAATAAAGCTTGCCCCCACACCAAACAGGGACCGACTCCGTCAATTTAGTCACCTTCGGCAACTTGTCCTCGTTATGGTGTGGGGGCTTGCCCTCTCTTAATTTCACTCCACAATTAACACAATTATAAAGTTCGGGGTGATACCCCAAAATATCAAGCAGGTTCCATTCAAAATATCGTAAAAGAAGTTCAAGTCTTGAACCGCTAAATTTGGATTCTTCCATTTTTTTAAAAATTTTCAAAAACAAAAGCCAGATTCTTTCGTCTCTTTCTTCTTTGACCAATTTTGCCAAGAGCTCGGAAATATAAAAAAGAGCTTTTAATTTTTCAGGCTCGTTTCTTAAAGTCAAAAATGTGTTGATGTTTACAGCCTCAATTGCTGTATAAAAATATTTCCCCTGAACAAATTCCAAATAAATATAATGGAAAAGCTGCAGCCCTCCCCGAAGTTTCGCCTTTATCTTTCTAACGCCCTTAGCCATCACTTTAATTTTCCCAAAATCTTTGGTAAAAAGCGTAAAAAAGCGGTCTGCTTCGCCAAAATCTTTTTCTTTGAGCACGATACCTTCGGTAGAATACATATTGGATATTGGATATTAGATATTAGATATTAGATATTTGATATTGGATATTAGATATTTGATATTTGATATTTTCACTTTAGGTGCCTTCCTGCCAGCTTTCTAAATATTTTTTCTGCGCCGGACTCAATTTATCAATTTTGACACCGAGAGCCGCAAGTTTTAGTTTGGCAACCAAATTATCAATTTCAGCCGGCACTTTATAGACCTGGGGTTTTAATTTCCGGGTTTCTTTTATCAACCATTCAACAACCAAAGCCTGGTTGGAAAAGCTCATATCCATCACTTCCGGCGGATGCCCCTCGGCCGCCGCTAAATTGACCAAACGACCCTCGGCAAGCAAATAAATTTTTCTGCCATTTTTTAATTGATTCTCCTGAACATTTTCCCGGATTTCTTTTTTCTTCTTTGTTAATTTTTTAAGAGCCTCTAAATTTATCTCCACATTAAAATGGCCGGAATTTGCGACAATCGCTCCTGTTTTCATTTTTAGGAAATGTTCCTTTCTGATTATATCCCTGCCGCCGGTCGCGGTCACAAATATATCTCCAATTTTTGCCGCCTCCCTCATTGGCATTACCCGGAACCCATCCATGACGGCTTCAAGGGCTCGGGTTGGATTGATTTCTACAACAATAACATTGGCTCCCATGCCTTTAGCTCGCAGAGCGATTCCTTTTCCGCACCAACCGTAGCCGCAGACCACAAAATTTTTTCCGGCAATTA
>PCTP01000090.1:0-147 GCA_002770795.1 Gammaproteobacteria bacterium CG22_combo_CG10-13_8_21_14_all_40_8
TACGCAAGTTGTTTATAATACGCCTTGGAATGGCAAGTTGACTGTAGGTGCTAGAAACATTACCAATGAAGATCCACCATTGAATACTAACAATCTAAGCTCTCCTTTCTACTTGACACAAATTCATGATATATTTGGACGTGTTCC
>PCTP01000090.1:363-3400 GCA_002770795.1 Gammaproteobacteria bacterium CG22_combo_CG10-13_8_21_14_all_40_8
TGTTGCGGATGGTTGCCTATTTCATTCAGTGTTTTTGAGTCATATAAACGACCATTTACCATCACCATGGCGACCTTATCTGATAAGTATATATTTTGTAAAGGATCCGCGTCTAGTATAGCCAAGTCTGCTAACTTGCCGACTTCAATGGATCCTATTTGGGCATCCATTCCTAAATATTTGGCACCATCTAAGGTTGCAGCTCTAATAATATTTAATGGGCTCATACCACCTTGGGCCATCATCCACATCTCCCAATGAGCGCCTAATCCCTCTCTTTGTCCATGAGCACCCAGGTGCACCTTTACTCCTAATTGTTGCAACTCATTGACCATTTTGGCCGTTTTAAAGTGATTGTAATCTTCTTCTGGTGCCATCTCTCTGCGAATAGATCGAGGATAAAGCACTTCTTTGGGTACATAACGACTTAACAAGGGATGTTTCCAAACTTCGGTATGTTGATACCAATAGTTTTCTCCCCAAATTCCCCCATAAGCCACGACCAGTGTCGGTGTGTAACTGGTTTGGCTCTGTGACCAAAGTTGTTTGATATCATCATAGATAACTGCTGCTGGTATGGCATGTTCAATGCCTGTGTGGCCATCAACAATCATGGTCAAATTATGCTGTAACGTAGAACCGCCCTCAGGTACCACCATCATATGGGTTTGACGTGCTGCTTCTAACACCTGCTGTCGCTGCTCTCTTCTGGGTTGATTATAACTTTTGATAGAAAATGCGCCCTGAGATTTGAGACGCTTTAGGTGATGGAGCGCATCATCCAAGGTGTTAATTTCAGCAGTAATGCTGGCCTCTGCACCATATAAAATAGTACCTGTAGAAAAAATCCTTGGGGCAACAATTTCACCCGCTTTTTGTAATTCAGACGCAGAAAATACTTCAGCAGTATCATTTGAAGGATCATGTATGGTGGTGACTCCAAAAGCTAAGCTTGCCATATTTACCCAGTTTTGCTGAGGTGTGAGCTGATGGGATCCTTCACTACCATGCCAATGCACATCCACAATACCCGGCATAATGGTTTTGCCTGAAACATCGATTACTTGCGTGTTTTTATCTTCTTTAATGCCATTCAATTCTGCAATAGCGGAAATATGATTATCTTCGATTAGTAAATCGCCTTTAGATATCACTTTATCCCCCTGCATGGTGATGATTTGTGCGCCGCGCAATAAAACTTTACCCTTAGGTTTCTCAGAAATGCGATCAAAACCTATGTCTGATTGGGTAATCGCTAATTCTTCAGTGCCTTTAGCATATTTTGACCACTGCAAAACTTCAGGTAATGGTAAATCAAATAACGTGGATCCCAATGACCAATAGAGTTCAGAATTGTTCGAATTCCATGACAAATAACGTCCACCATCACCAGAAATTTTTAAAATGGGTAAATCATCCGCTTTTGGAGAAAGTTCAATCGCTTTAGCCGCATCAGTAAAAGGGGCGACATACCATTGATAGCGCTCATGAAACGCAACTTTATCCTGTGAAGGTGAAAGACTGAATTCCGTGGTAAATGGCGTATTAACATGAATGCGCTCATCCGTTCCTAGTATGTTAACACTGACAAGCTGTGATTTATTATCGGCATATCGGTGAAGAAAAATTCTTTCATCATTTTTAGAAAAAAGGGGGTGTGAGCCATCTTCTGTCACAAAGTTAGGCTTATTTTTAGCTGAGGCATCGACCCAATACACCCCAGGGTGCCTATCATATTGAGGCGATGTAATATAACCCCCTGTCACTTTTTCATAAACAACCTTTTTGTCGTCCTGTGAAAAAGTTGGGCTAATATATTTACCCTGCAAATTGGTGAGAACTGAAGAGTGTCCACCATGACTACGAATTTTTTTGACAGAACCTTGCTTTTGATCGTTCCAAGTGGTGTAGACAATCCAACGCCCATCATGAGAATAACTGGGATAAAACTCGAACTCCTTTTCCTGTTTAGTTAGTCTTTTCACCTTTCCGCTAGCAAGATCTTTAATATAAAGATGACCTAAGGTCTGATAGACAAGTTGTTTTCCATCAGGGCTCACCTGCACCCAACGAAGCATTTTGGTATGGAACTGCTCAGGCGCAGGATCTACATGAGCCGTTACAGCTTTGCGTATGGATTTTGTGGTTTTCACATGAAAGGGAATAATGTTGGTCGCTAATGTCTTTAAATCCAACTGATTCAAATGACCTTGTGCCCAAAACACCATAGATTTAGAGTCAGGTGTCCAAGCAATGCTGGGATAAACTCCATGTATTGCCCAAGTCTCTTGCATATCTCTATCTAAATGTTGATACACAACTTTTTCAATACCAGTGGTAAAATCTTTGATAAAAAGACTAGATTGATTACGAATTCTTCTGACAAAAGCTAAAGATTGACCATCTGGTGAAGGTGTAGGACGAATAGAACCTCCCATTCCAGAAACTTCTGTAGTGATATTTCCAGTGCTTCGATCAATGGAGAAAATCTCATAAATGGTTTTATTAGAATCCTTACTGTATTCAAATACAGCACCTTGTGTTGAGTCCCTTGAAAAATAGACTCTGCTACCATCTGCGGAAAAAGCCGGTTCACCTAAATCTTTTTGATCATTCGGTCGTTTGTTTAACTGAAGTCCAGTGCCCCCTGCCACATGGTAAAGCCAAATTTCCCCGGCACCTAAGGAGCGTCTTGAGGTAAAATGCTTTTTGGCTGCAATGTATTCACCATCAGGACTCCAGACAGGACTATTCAATAATCGAAAAGTTTCTTGAGTTAATTGTCTCTGGTTGGTGCCATCTTTATTCATTATCCAAATATTATCCCCCCCCGCTTGGTCAGAGGTAAATGCGATTTGTGAACCATCAGGGCTAAATTTAGGTTGCATTTCCCAGGCAATACTATGAGTTAAAGCCTTGGCTTCTCCGCCATGAATAGGTAATAAATAAAGATCTCCTAATAGGTCAAACACTAAGGTTGAGCCATCGGGACTAATATCCACATTCATCCATGTCCCTTCGCTCACATCAATATTCA